>NZ_JBEZDW010000009.1:0-230599 GCF_040802045.1 Microbispora sp. NPDC049125
GACCCCTCCCGCGCGCCGGACCGGTTGTCGGCGCGCTGGCTGCTGGCGCTGGCCGCGCAGCTGGTGCGGGACGTCGGCGCGTTGCTGATCGGCGCGGCCCGGGAGAACAAGAAGGTCGCCACGTTCGCGATCGACGCGCGGGTGCGGTTCGCCTCGGCGGCCGACCGGGCCGCCTTCGCCGAGGAGCTGGCCTCCACCGTCGCCACCCTGGTGAGCCGGTATCACGACGAGAACGCCGAAGGCGGGCGCGAGCACCGCCTGGTCCTCGCGGTCCACCCCCACGTCCCCCCCGACCAGGCCGCCCCCGCCGGCAGCCCCATCGGCGACCCCATCGGCGACCTCGGCACGGACGTGCAGACAGACTCCTGAGCATCACCCCCCGATTTCCCGGCCCCCTGCGAATCCCCCGATCATCCTCGGCGAAGGCCTGCGACTGACCGACTCGGCCACGTTCAAGACCGGCGTGCTCCACCTGACCTATCGGCCCGCCTGAGCACGCGTGGATCGACCGCCTGATACGCCGGAGCCCGGCCGGCTCAGCCGGGCAGGGCCGCCCGTACGGCCTGGCCGAGGGGGCTGGGGGAGCCGGGCCGGAGCGGCTCGGCGAGGAAGACCGGCGCCTGGGACATGAAGCGGGGACGGGACCCGCGATGGGGCTGCGCCGCGTGCACCAGGAAGGGATGGCACACGTAGACGTCGCCGGGAAGCCCGGTCGCGTACGCCACCGGCCGGTCGGCGCTCGCGGCGTCGAGTACCGGCCCGGAGGTGAAGAACGGCAGCCCGCCCTCGCCGTACGGCTCCAGCGCGCGGGCGGCGTCGAGGTGGGATCCGACGCGGATCCGCGTCGGGGCGTCGTCGGCTCCCACCTCGGAGAACAAGATGAGGATGAGCAGGGTGTGCGGCCGTGACGTGACGATGCCCCAGGCCCCGTCGGCCCCGGGATCGTTCTGGTCGATGTGCCAGCCGCTGTCCCCGGCGTCGGAGGGATGGGGGAAGCGGATCGGCATGTTCCCGACGGTGCCCCGCCGCTTCCAGCCTCCGGGGCCGGCCACGGCGTCGAGCGCGGCGGCCAGGCGCGGGCTGCCGATCACCTCGGCGAAGGGGCCCTGCCCGGTGTCGTCGGAGGCCCAAACGACCGGCTTCGTCCATTCGGCGGGCCGGTCGGGGGACAGGCCGATCCGCTCCCACAGCAAAGCTCTGATCCGGTCGCCGGTCTCCCGGGGGAACGCGGCCTCCACCTTGACGAACCCGTCGGCGATGAACCGCTCGACGTCGATGTCGTGCGCAGTCGTCATGTGCAGGACCGTAGCGGGCGCGCGGCCCGCCGATCGACCGGTTTTCAGCCGCCCGGCTCGCCGGGGCCGTTGAGGTCGCCGAGACGGCGGCGTGTGGCCTCCAGCTCGGCGTTGAGCCGCAGGACCTCCTGCTCCAGCTCCAGGATGCGGCGGACGGCCGTCAGCGTCATGCCCTCGTCGACGAGTCCCACGACGTAGCGGACCTGCCCGATGTCGTTACGGGAGTAGCGCCGCTGCCCGCCGGGTGACCGCTGGGGGCGGACCACCTCGAACTCGTCGAGGCGGCGCAGGAACGCCTGCTGGACGGCGAGCATGTCGGCGACCTGGCCGACCGAGTACAGCGGCGCGTTCTCGTCGTCGATGGGCAGGGGGAACATTCTCACCTCCGGGTACGGCGGTGGGCCGCCGCCCGAGCGGGGCGGCGGCCCACCGGTCGATCGCCACCGGACATCGCTACCGGACATCGCCTCGACGGCGGAGCCGGACGCCGTGGCGGCGGGACCTGGCACCGCGTCAGGCCTTGATGGCCTTGTGCTCGGACGCGCCGCGGACCTCCACCTTGCGAGGCTTGGCCTTCTCCACGACGGGGATGCGCAGGGTGAGCACGCCGTTGGCGTAGTCGGCCTCGATCCGCTCGCTGTCCAGGTGCTCGGGCAGGTAGACCCGCCGGGTGAACTGGCCCATCAGGCGCTCCCTGACGAACACCCGGTCGTCCTCGCCGAGCTCCTCCTCCCGGCCGGCGGTGACGCTGAGGACGCCGCGGTCGATCGTGATCTCGATGCCGTCGGGGTCCACCCCGGGAAGGTCGAAGCGGAGCAGCACCTCGTCCTTGCGGCGTACGCCGTCCAGCGGCATGACCCCGCGGCCGCCCTCGGAACCAGTGAAGGCCGAACGGGCGAGACGGTCGAACTGGCGCTCGACCTCCTGCACGAAGGGGTCGATCGACGTGAGAAGCATCGCAACCTCCTAAGTACGAATCTCGATGGAGCTAACCTCCTACTCAATTTATAAGTTACCTCTCTGCCGAGTGCAAGCCCGTCGACGGGAATCGCGTCCCGCCCGGGGGCTGCCACGGAAGCGCCTCGGAACAGTTGTCGCCGCACGGTTGTCGCCATACGGCTGCCACGGCGGGCATACGGCTGCCACGGCGACTCCGCGCCCGTGACAGACAGGTGAGGCCGCCTCGCCCGGAAAGGCGGCCACGATGAACCCGGAACTCCCGGCCGGATCAAACGTGCCCGATCAAACCTGCCGGATCAGACCAGGGCGAGCTGGCGTGCGGGGGAGCGGCGGCGGCGCCAGCGCCGGGCCGACCGGCCCACGCCATAGGTCTCCGCCAGCATCCGCACCTGCTCGGCGATCCGCTGCCGGTAGCCGGCCTCCGCGACCTGGCCCTTGCCGTACAGCGCCTGGTAACGGGGGACCAGGCCGGGGTGTTCTCGCTCCAGCCAGCCCATGTACGACTCGCGGGCCCCGGACGGCAGCCGCAGCACGATCGGGGTGACGCTGACCGCGCCGGCCTCGGCCGCCCGTCGCACCGTGGCCAGCAGGTGATCCGTCGAATCGGTGATGAGCGGCAGGATCGGGGCCATCAGCACCCCGCACGGGATGCCGGCCTCGTTCAGCGTGGAGCACACCTCCAGCCGCCGCTGCGGCGTCGACGCCGCCGGCTCCACGGCCCGCCGTACGCGGTCGTCCACGAAGCCGACCGACACCAGGGCCTCCACCTGGGTGACCTTCGCGGCGTCCCGTAACGCCTCCAGATCGCGCAGCACCAGGGGACTCTTGGTCAGCACGGTGAACGGGTTGCCGGCGTCGGCGAGGGCCCGCACGATGCCCGGCATGAGCCGGTAGGTCTCCTCGGCCGGCTGATAACAGTCGCCGGTGACGCCGAGCGCGACCGGGTCGCCGCCCCAGCGGGGTGAGCCGAGCTCGCGGCGCAGCCGGTCGGCAAGATCGGTCTTCACCACCACCCGGGTGGCGAAGTCCTCAAGGGGGTCGAGCCCCAGGTAGCGGTGGCCGCGCCGGGCCATGCAGTAGCGGCAGCCGGCCTCGCATCCGCGGTAGGGGCTCACCGCCCACTGGAACGGCAGCTCGGCCGCCTGAGGGACGCGGTCGATGGCGGTGCGCGCCGGGACCTCGTAGCAGGTGATGCCGTCGAACACCCGGGTCACCGCCTGCCGCTCGATCCGCGGGCGGGCGGGGCCTCCGCCGAGGAGCGGCTGCTGCTCCGGCATCGGCGTCGGGGGGCCGGCATCGGAGGAGCCGGAAGACGCGTCGCGACGCATGGAGATCAGTAGAACACGCATTCGACCCCTCCGCCAAGTGGCTCGCCGGGAAGACCGCCGCCCCTGCGCCAAGTGAGCATGCGGGAAAGGACCGCCGGGCACCGGCCGCCGACGCGCCCGCCCTGCTGTCCGTACGAACTGACAGGGATCCCAGGTTTTCGGACACGCCGCGCCGTGCGCGTGGTGTCGCAGGACGGGCAGGTGTGACCTTGGGGTTATGACGATGACCATCGCGTTCATGCTCTATCCCGGACTGACCGCCCTCGACCTGGTCGGACCCCTGCAGACCTTGACCGGCCTCGCCCAGCTCGACCCGCGCTTCCGCACCGTCGTCCTCGCCGAGGACCGCGCGACGGTGTCCAGCGACACCCCGCTGCTCCTCGCGGCCGGCCACACCTTCGACGAGATCCCCGAGCCCGACGTGCTGATCGTCCCCGGCGGCATCGAGGGCACCCTCGCCGCGCTCACCGACGAAAGGCTCATCGGCCGCATCCGCCACGCCGCCCGTACGGCGCAGGTCGTGGGCTCGGTCTGCACCGGCTCGCTGCTGCTTGGCGCGGCCGGGCTGCTGGAGGGACGCCGGGCCACCACGCACTGGGCGATGCGGCACCTGCTGGAGCGGTTCGGCGCCGTGCCGGTCGCCGAGCGGTGGGTGGAGGACGGCCCGATCCTCACGGCCGCCGGCGTCGCCGCCGGGATCGACATGGCGCTGTACCTGACCGCGCGGCTCGCGGGGGAGGAGACGGCCCGGAAGGTCCAGCTGTGGATCGAGTACGACCCCCAGCCGCCGGCCGGAGGCATCGACTGGGACGCCGTCGACATCCCGTCGTACCGGCCGATCACGGACGCCCTGCTGACGTCCGCGCTGGCCGGTCATCCGCGAATGCTGGAGCACCTGACCGGCTGACCCCTCGCGGGAAGGGTGGAGCCACCCCTAAAGTGGGACGAGCGTACCGCTTAATGGGAGGTCCTCCATGGCCTGGTTCCTGCTCGCCGTCGCCATCGCGTCGGAGGTCCTGGCCACCTCCGCGCTCAAACTCAGCGACGGGCTCACCCGCTGGGGGTGGACCGCCGCCGTCGCCGTCGGGTACGTCGCGTCGTTCCTCCTGCTGGCCTGGGCGCTGAAACTGCGCATGCCCGTCGGCATCGCGTACGCGGTGTGGGCGGGCGCCGGCACCGCGGCCATCGCCGTGATCGGCGCCCTCTTCCTCGACGAGAGCATGAATCTCCTCAAGGCCGCCGGAATCGGACTTATCATCTGCGGTGTCGTCGTCCTCAACCTTGCCGGCACCCACTGAGGCCCCACCAATGAGCGAACTCCCCCCGCGGGCGCTGCCGTCGGGGCACCTGCAGGCGGGCCGCATCCGGCCGGCCTCGGGCGGCCGCCGCCCCCAGCAACGCGCCGTGCGCCGCCACGAGGCTCTCCTCGACGCGGCGGCCGCGCTGCTGGGCGAGGGCGGCTTCGCCGCGGTGACCCACCGGGCCGTCGCGCAGCGGGCCGGGCTCCCGCTGGCCGCCACGTCGTACTACTTCTCCTCCCGCGACGCGCTGCTGACCGAGGCGTTCGCCCTGCTCGTGGAGCGTGAGCTCGCCCAGATGCGCGCCTCCATGGAGGCGATCACGGCCGTCTCCCCGGACGCGATCGCCGACCTCCTCGCCGGGGCCTACGCCTTCGACCGGCCCCGCCAGCTGGGCCTGTGGGAGCTCTACCTGCAGGCCGGCCGCGATCCGGCCCTGCAGGGCATCGCCCGCGCCTGGACCGACGGTTGCGACGAGATCGTCGCCACGGTCCTGCGGCGGGCCGGATATCCCCACGGCCAGCCGGAAGTCCGCTTCGTCACGACCCTGCTGTCCGGCCTGTGGCTGGAGGACGTCGTCGAAGCCCGGCCGGAGGCCCGCGGACGGGCCCGCGACGCGGTGGCCCGGGCCCTGGCCGCGATCGGCCCTAGGGTGGAGCCATGATCTACCATCTCGCGCTGGCCGGCGACTGGGCTGCGGCGGGGCCTGCGGGTGAATACCGCGTGTCCACCCTCGGCCGCACTCTTGAGGAGGAGGGATTCATCCACGCCTCCGCCGACCTGGAGCAGGCCAGGGGCGTCGCCGGGCGCTTCTACCGCGACGTCGCCGAACCGCTGGTGCTGCTGGCCATCGACGAGGACCTGCTGGGCTGCCCCGTCAGGCGTGAAGTGCCCGACGGGATGACCGAGGCGTTCCCGCACATCTACGGCCCCGTCCCGGTCGCCGCCGTGGTGTCCGCCACGCCCTTCGCCGTCGAGGACGCCGGCTGAGCGTGTCCGATCCGTTCAAGACACGGCCAGGCCGTTCGTTCTAGCGTTGGCCGCATGGCACCTACCTTCGATGTGATCGGCCTGGTCGTGGCCGACATGGGCAAATCGCTCGCCTTCTACCGCCGCCTGGGGCTCGACATCCCCCCGCAGGCCGACAGCGAGCCGCATGTGGAGGCGACGGTCGCGGGCGGGCTGCGGCTCGCCTGGGACACCGTCGAGACGATCCACTCGTTCGACCCGGACTGGAAGCCGCCGGCCGGGGGCCACCGCGTGAGCCTCGCCTTCCGCTGCGACGACCCCGCTGAGGTCGACCGCGTGTACGCCGACCTCGCCGACGCGGGGTACGAGGCGCACAAGCGACCATGGGACGCCTTCTGGGGGCAGCGCTACGCGGTGGTCCACGACCCCGACGGCAACGCGGTCGACCTGTTCGCCCCGCTGCCCACCTGACGCCCGGCCTTCGCCGGGCTTCACCACGCGCCAGCGCCTTCCGCCGGTCCTCGCCGGTCCTTCGCGCACGCTTCGCTCCACCTGGGCCGGCCTCCGGGGATGCTGAGTGCAGGAATTAGCGCTAGATAGTTGATCTTCGTTGGCCTGGCGGCCGACTTCACCCACATCTCCGGCGCCGATGCTGGATGGAGGATTTCGCGGTCAGCCTGTGCGCCCTGCTTGTGGCCGAGGCGTGCAACGTCGGCCTGGTGCCGATCGAGAAGCCGAACGTGCCGGCGCTGACCCGCTGCCCGCTGCAGCAGGTCGACCAGTGCTATGTGCGCGCCGAGACGATCGCGGCCGCCAACGCCCGCCTGATCACCGCCCAGGCCGGCATCGATGTGGTGAAGGCCTGGGGCAACGGCCATATCGCCTCGGCCGATGGGCTGCGCTTCATCGTCCCGGTCGCCAACCTGCACACCGGGCACAACCCGATCTACTTCGGTCGCCAGCGCGGCGCCACTTGGCTGAACGTGGTCAACGACCAGGTGATGGGCATCGGCGGCCTAGTCGTGCCGGGCACCCTGCGCGACTCGCTGTTCATCCTGGACGCCATCTTCAACCTGGACGGCGGCCCCAAACCCGAGACGGTGATCACCGACACCGGCAGCTACTCCGACATCGTGTTCGGCCTGTTCGCCATTTGCGGCTATCAGTTCTCTCCGCGTATCGCCGACTTGGCCGACACCCGGCTGTGGCGTAGCAACACCCGCGCCGTCTACGGGCCGCTGGAACACATGTCCCGTCACGTCATCCGTCTGGACAAGATCCGTGCCCATTGGGGCGACATGCTGCGCGTGGCCGGCTCACTCACCACGGGAGCGGTGCGCGCCTACGACCTGATCCGGATGCTGTCGGCCGACGGCCGCACCACCGGGCTGGGCGAGGCGCTGGCCCATTACGGGCGCGTCTTCAAGACCTTGCACCTGCTGCAGTTCCTGCACGGCGACGGCTACCGGCGCATGATCGGCACTCAGCTGAACGTGCAGGAGGCCCGCCACCGCCTTGCCCGGAAGATCGCCTTCGGCAACCGGGGCCGGGTGCGCCAGCGCTACCGCGAGGGCATGGAAGACCAGCTCGGCACGCTGGGCCTGGCGCTGAACGCGGTCATCTGCTGGAACAGCCTCTACATCGACGCCGCCGTGTAGGAACTACGCGGGCAGGGATTCCCGGTGACCGAGCAGATGTGTGCCCGGCTGTCGCCGATCGCTTTCGACCACATCAATTCCTGGGCCGCTATGCCTTCTCCCGCGCCGACGTCACCACTGGCCTGCGCCCCTTCCACGAGCTCGGTGAGCGACCGCCGCCGAACGGATCTGATGACTACCCGGCAGCGGGCCCGTCGACCGCGGAAAGCCCGGCTGCGCGGTCGGTGTCCTGCCGGTCGATGTGGTCGGCGTGATAGATGCCCTGGGTCAGCAGCCGGCGGACGTGCTCGTCGGCCGCGCTGTAGTAGACGAAGGTGCCCTCACGGCGGCCCTTGACCAGGCCGGCCAGGCGGAGCTTGGCCAGGTGCTGGCTGACCGCGGTGGGCGCGGCGTCGGCGAGCTCGGCCAGGCACGCGACGTTGGACTCGCCCTGCAGCAACGCCCACAGGATCTTGATACGGGTGGGGTCGGACAGCAGCCGGAACGACTCGGCGGCCAGGTGCACCTGTTCCTCGTTCGGCATGTCGAAGTCCGGCAGCGACGTGTGCATGCCCCCATCCTACCCATCATCTTCCTATTTGCGTATCTGCGTGAGTACGCATATACGATGGCGTGGTGATGACTGAACTGACAACCGCCGATCCCCGGCCGCCGACCGCCGCATCACCGCCGGCCGTCGGCGCGTCCTGGCGGCCCGGCGCGTGGTCGCTGCCGAAGGTGCGCTGGGCGGCGGCCGCCACCGTGCTGTTCGCCGCCGGCGGCATCTCCCATCTGGCCGGGGCACCGCCGTGGCTGTGGTGGAGCCTGTATCTGGCCTGCTACGCGGCCGGCGGCTGGGAGCCGGGCCTTGCCGGGCTGCGGGCGCTGCGCGAGCGGACGCTGGATGTGGATCTGCTGATGGTCGCCGCGGCGATCGGCGCCGCGGCGATCGGGCAGGTCTTCGACGGCGCGCTGCTGATCGTCATCTTCGCCACCTCCGGCGCCTTGGAGGCGGTGGCCACGAAACGCACCGCCGACTCGGTGCGCGGCTTGCTGGATCTGACGCCCGAGCGGGCCACCCGCCTGACCGGCGCCGGAGACCACGTCCGGGAGGACATCGTCGACGTGGCGGTGCTCCAGGTCGGCGAGACGATCCTGATCCGGCCCGGGGAACGCGTCGGCGCCGACGGCCGGGTGCTGTGGGGGGCCAGCCCGGTCGACCAGGCGTCCATCACCGGAGAGAGCCTGCCGGTGGACAAGCAGGCCGGGGACGAGGTCTTCGCTGGGACGGTCAACGGCACCGGCGTGCTGCGGGTGCGGGTGACCCGCGCGGCGGGTGAGACCGTGATCGCCCGGATCGTGGCCATGGTGGAGCAGGCCAGCGCCACCAAGGCGCGCACGCAGCTGTTCATCGAGAAGGTCGAGCAGCGCTACTCGGTGGTGATGGTCGCCGCCACGCTGGCGCTGTTCACGCTGCCGCTGGCCTGGGGCGCGAGCGTGCATGACAGCCTGCTGCGCGCGATGACCTTCATGATCGTCGCGTCGCCGTGCGCCGTGGTGCTGGCCACCATGCCGCCGCTGCTGGCCGCCATCGCCACCGCGGGCCGCCACGGTGTGCTCGTCAAGTCGGCGGTGGTGATGGAACACCTGGCGGACATCAGCCAGGTGGCCTTCGACAAGACCGGCACGCTGACCGAGGGCCGCCCGCATCTGACCGGCGTGCACGTGCTGCCCATCCCCGGGCTGTCGGAGGCCCGGCTGCTGGCGCTGGCGGCCGCGGCCGAGCAGGGCAGCGAGCACCCGCTGGGCCGCGCGGTGGTGCGGGCCGCGCGGGACCGCGGACTGACGCCGGCGCCCGCCGAGGAGTTCGGCTCCGAGCCCGGGCGCGGAGTGACGGCCCGCGTGCAGGGCCACCTGGTCGAGGTGGCCAGCCCAGCCCAGCTGCTCCACGGCGACCGCGGCCAGGACGCCGCCGCGGCGGTGGTGGCCGGCTTGCAGGACGGCGGGCACACCGCCGTCGTCGTCCGCGTCGACGGCGCTCTGGCCGGGGTCCTCGCGCTGGCCGACCGGATGCGCCCCGGCGCCGCCGAGACGGTCGCGCAGCTGAGCTCCCTGACCGGGGCCCGACCGGTACTGCTGACCGGCGACAACGCCCGCGCCGCCGAGCGCCTGGCCGCCCAGGCGGGCATCGGCGAGGTCCGCGCGGACCTGCTGCCGGTCGGCAAGGTGACCGCGGTGCGCGAGCTGCAGGCCGGCGGCGCGCAGGTGGCGCTGGTCGGCGACGGCGTCAACGACGCCCCCGCGCTGGCCACCGCCCACGTCGGCATCGCGATGGGCCGCGCCGGATCGGACCTGGCGCTGGACACCGCGGATGCGGTCATCACCCGCGACGAGCTGGCGGCCGTCCCGGCGGTGATCGCGCTCGCCCGCCGGGCCCGCCGCCTGGTGACGGCCAACCTCGTGGTCGCCGCCGTCTTCATCGCCGTGCTGGTGGCCTGGGACCTGTTCGGCGACCTGCGCTGCCACTGGGCGTGGCCGGGCACGAAGGCTCCACCGTCATCGTCGGCCTCAACGGGTTGCGCCTGCTTCGCGACGCCGTCTGGCGCCGCGCCATCGCCGAAAGCCGCACAGAAAGCTGACCCGCGCCATGACCACAACGCCCGGCGGCATCGCCGTCCCAGGCCGCCTCCAGCTCACCGGCTCGGGTCTCATCCTGCGCGAATGGGACGACGGCGACGTGCCCGCCATGGCCGCGCTGTTCGACGACCAGGCCGTCGACCGGTGGACCCCGCTGCGGGCCCCCTTCGACCAGGCGGCCGCCCGTGCCTACCTCGATCAGGCCCGCCGTCGGCGCGCGCACGGCGCCCGGCTCCAGCTCGCCATCACCACCGACGGCCTGCAGCCGCTCGGCGAGATTCTGCTGTTCCCCACCGGCGCCGGCGGGGAGGTGGAGCTGGCCTACGCCGTCGGCGCCGCGCACCGCCGCCGGCGCCTGGCCGTCCGGGCCGTCCAGCTGATCACCGCCTGGGCCTACGACAGCCTGGGCGCCACCCGCGTGATCCTGCGCATCCCACCGGGCAACGCCGCCAGCACGGCGGTCGCCCGGTCGGCGGGCTTCGAGCTGACCACGGCACCGCCGATCAGCCGCGAAGGCGCCCGCGACCCGCTGCACACCTGGCTGCATCGCCGGGCGGGTCAGCCCGCCACCGGCTAACCCCGACCGCCGCGGTGGGCGGCGGCATCGACCTCGCCGCGGCCGCTGACGCGTTCTGCTCGACCGCCCGCCTGGCCAACCCCAACACCCACCGCGCCTACGCCGGCACCATCGACCGCACCGTCGCCCTGCTGGGCGCGAATCGCCCGCTGGCCGACATCTCCGACGACGAGGTGGCGACGCGCTCACCCGGCTGTGGGGAACATGCGCGCCGGCGGCACTGACCGCGACCGGGGCTGGCCATCCGGCCCCGGCTGGCCAGGTGCGGGCCTCGGCCCGCAAGGCGTACCGCTAATTTCTGCACTCATCCTCCTCGGAGGCCGGCAGGCGGTGGCGCACGCGCTCGTCCGTCACCTGATCAAAGCGCCGAGCGGCACGCCGGCCAGCGCCTTGACCTCGCGGGACAGGTGCGCCTGGTCGGCGTAGCCGGCGTCCACCGCCACCACGGCGAACGGCGTGCCGGTGCGGGCCAGCTCCACCGCGCGGTTCATCCGCAGGATCCGCCCGAGGGTCCTCGGCCCGTATCCGAACGCTCCCAGGCACCGCCGGCGCAACTGCCGCTCGCTGACGCCCGCCGCGTCGGCGATGCCCGAGACGGGCAGACCCGACCGCAACCCGTCCACCACTCCGGCGGTCACGCGGTCGGGCCCGGCCGGGCCGTCCAGGCTGCGGAGTCTGCGCATCGCGGCCTCCTGGAGCACCTCACCGGGGTCGTCCGCCACGGCGGCCCTCTCGGCCAGCCGGCGGGCGGAAGCCGAGGGCCACAGGTCCGCCAGCGGCACCCGCCGGTCGCGCAGCTCGTGTGCCGGGACGCCCAAGATGGCGGGGGCCGTGCCGGGCGCGAACCGCAGACCGATGTAGCTCGCCCCGGCACGCGCGGGGAACAGGTGGGCACGGGTGTCCGGCCCGGCGACCAGCACCTGCCCGTCCACCCAGATCAGGTCCATGCACCCGTCGGGCAGCACCCGCAGCTGCGCTCCAGGGGCCTGCCCGGTGCGCTCCGCCTGTCCGCTCAGCAGGATTCGCTCGGCCTGGAGGGACGGCTCGGCCTGCCGGAGTCGTTCGGTCCGCCGGGGCTGGGGGATTTCGGGGACCTGCGGGGCCGCTTCGGACTCGTGCGTCGTCTGCCACAGCACCGCCCCCGGCACCCGCGACGGCCGTTCCTGGAACATCCCCGCAGTATCCCTCCTTCTCCGGTCACAGTCGCGGGTCACGGTCTCCGGCCACGGCGGCCACCACGGTCAGAGGCAGAGCTTGGTCTCCATCCGGCGGGCCGCGAACCAGAGCCCGGCGACGGCCATCACGGTGAGGTAGGCGACGTGCCAGAGCAGCCCCGGCCCCACCGCTCCGAGGCACAGCCCCCGCACCAGCTCGACCGCGTGGTAGAGCGGCGTCACATGGATGAGGATCTCCACACCGAGCGGATAGTTCTGCACGGGGGAGAAGGTGCCGGAGAACAGGAACAGCGCGAACTGGCCCGTGCCCAGCAGGTCGAAGTCCTGCCAGCCCCGCATCAGCGTGCTGACCGCCATGCCGACCGAGCCGAACGCCAGCCCCACCAGCACCGTGGCGGGCAGGGCGGCCAGCGCCCACCCGGGCTCCGCCAGCCGCATCACCACCATGATCACCAGGAAGATGCCCGTGTAGAGGGAGCCCCGCGCGATCGCCCAGATGAGCTCTCCGACGGCGATCTCCATCGGCCGCACCGGAGTGGCCAGCACCGCCTCGAACGTCTTCATGTACTTCAACTTGAAAAAAAAGTTGAACGTCGTCTCCGCCAGGGCGCCGGACATCGCCGAGACCGCCAGCATCGCCGGGGCGACGAACGAGGCGTACGGCAGCGTGCGCCCGTCGACGTTCAGGTCGCCCACGAGCGCGCCGACCCCGACTCCGATCGACAGCAGATACAGCAGCGGCTCGAAGAAGCCGGAGATCAGGAGGATCCCGTACGCCGGGCCGGACCTCAGCGCCCCGATGTTCCGATTGATCACCGCTCCCACCCGGGCGGGGGAGATGCGGGACACCACCAACGTCGTCATCATCAGTCTTCAAGCCTCCGTTGGAACGCCCGCATCGCCAGGAACGTCCCGGCCGCCGCCCACAGCACCAGGTAGCCCAGGTGGGCCGCCACCGGCCAGGCCGGTGCGCGTCCGAGCGTGGCAGCCCGGCACAACTCGACCGCGTGCCACAGCGGGGAGGCGTACGCCACCGGGCGCACCGGCGCCGGCAACTGGTCGACGGGGAAGAAGACGCCCGCGAACAGCGTCGAGGGGATCACCACGAAACGGAACAGCAGGGCGAAGTAGCTGTCGTTCTCGATGCGGGCGGCGAACGCGACCACCGGTGCGGAGACCGCCACCGTCAGCAGCGCGCACACCAGGGGAGTGGCCACCGCCCAGGCGGAGCGCAGCCCGCCGAAGAACACCACGACCACGAGGAAGGCCGCCACCGCCATGGTCACCCGGAACATCAGGTAGAGCAGATGCCCCCAGATCATGTGCAATGGCTGCACCGGGGTGGCCCGCATCGCGTGGTAGCCGCGGACCCACTTGAAGTCGCCGAGGACCGAGTAGGTCGACTCTCCGACCGCGATCTGGAAGGCCGTCGCGCCCAGCACGCCCGGCACGATCCACGACAGGTAGTCGACGCCCTGGACGGAGCCGACGTACCCGCCGACCCCGATGCCGATGCTGAGCAGGAACAGCACGGGAAGCACGAACGAGGAGAACACCGACGCCTGCCACAGCCGCCGGTACAGCGACAGGTGCCGTTCCAGCACGGCGACGGTGGGACGCACCGCGCGCGGCGCGGCGGAGGAGGCGGGGGTGGGAGCGGTGGCGGTGGTCATGTCAGTCCACCAGCGTCCGGCCGGTGAGGTGGAGGAACACGTCCTCCAGGGTGGAGCGGCGCACCAGCGTGCTGGACGGCGACAGGCCGCGGCGGTGCACCTCGGCCAGCGCCGCGTCGCCGTCGACGACGTAGACGAGCACCCGGTCGGGCAGCGGGTCGACCCGTTTGCCCACCCCCTCCAGGGTTGCCGCGTAGCCGGCGTTGGAGTCGAGCCCGTCGGGGAAGCGCAGCTCCAGCACCTCGGGGGTGGAGTACGTCTCGATCAGCGACCGGGGCGACCCCTCGGCCACGATCTTCCCGCCGTCCATGACGACGAGCCGGTCGCACAGCTGCTCGGCCTCGTCCATGTAGTGCGTCGTCAGCACCAGGGTGGTGCCCCGCTGCTTCAGCCGGAACAGCCGCTCCCACAGCAGGTGGCGGGCCTGCGGGTCGAGCCCGGTCGTCGGCTCGTCGAGCAGCACCAGATCAGGCTCGTTGATCATCGCCCGGGCGATGGTGAGCCGCCGCTTCATGCCGCCGGACAGCGGCTCCACCTTCCCGCCGGCCCGGTCGGCCAGGTGCACGAACTCCAGCAGCTCGTCGGCCCGCCTGCGGCTCTCGGCGCGGGAAAGCCCGAAGTAGCGGGCGTAGGTCGTGAGGTTCTCCCGGACCGTCAGGTCGGGGTCGAGGTTGTCCAGCTGCGGGCAGACCCCCAGCCGGGCCCGGATCCTGGTGCCGTCGCGCACCGGATCCATGCCCAGGATCCGCAGCTCCCCGGCGGTCGGCGTGGACACACAGCCGATCATGCGCATGGTGGAGGATTTGCCCGCCCCGTTGGGCCCCAGGAAGCCGAACGCCTCACCCGGCGCCACCTCCAGGTCGATCCCGTCGACGGCGGTGAAGTCTTCGAAACGTTTGACCAGGCCACGGGCGTGAATCAACGGTTGGTCAGCCACGGTCGAGACCCTAACGAACGCCCCCGACAGTTCCGCAACAGGTTATCCGCGTGCCTGCCGCTGCGCGTTCGCCGGGGACCGGCCTGAGTATGCGCACGAATCGGCCTTCAGGAGACGTCGCCGGACTTCGCCCGCCGGCTGCGACGCCATGGCTCGCCGGGTGCCGTCACGTACTGGGCGAGCACATGGCGCCAGGGGATGACGGCGGCGATGACGACGACCCACAGGACCGCACCGGCCTGGGTGCGGGTGGCGCCCTCGAGCTGGTCGCCCGACCACAACGGCAGGGCGACGACCCCGAGCCAGAGCAGCTTCCACGAGACTTCGAGGAGCAGGATGGGAAGCATGCGCTGGGGGTACCGGACGCCGAGAAGCGCCAAGAACGACATGGCGATGAGCAGGCATTCCTTGGTGCCTTCCGCAAGCCCCCAGGGCTCGTGGCCGAAGAGCAGGGGCCATTTGATCACAGCGAGGCCCACCCCCATGACGAGGTAACCGACGCGAAGCAGATTCAGCTGCCACACCGAGAGCTGTCCAGAAGGGCGTGCCCCTCGCCCCTGGGATGGGCACGGCTGGAGGGGTGCGGTCGGTGACGGTTCCCGTAGCTGCTTCATGATGACTCCTTGGTGAGTGTCGTCACACAAACGGTGGCGCCGGGACGGTTTCCCGGCAGCCGGGCACGGATCGTGGTGGTCAGCGGCTCGCGACGCGGGTCAGGAGACGTCGGCGGAGGCGGTGCAGTTGTGGCATCAGTCCGTAGATGACGATCGGCACGGCGATGGTGGCGAGCACGAAGGTGCGTGCGACCGGTGTGAGTGTGCCGAGCCAGTCTCCGAGCGCGAGGTTGAGGAGAGTCAGGGTCGGGAAGACGGCCAGCCAGATCATCAGGGCCAGCTGGTGCTTCGTCGGGGGACCGGCCGCGGCGGGCCGGGAGCTCGGGGCCGGGTGGGGGTTGGTCATGCTGACTCCTTCGCGTAGGTGTCACCGGCCGGTATGTCCGGGCATCCGTGGTCGAGGTCGCGCACCGGGGACGCTCGTACGTCCGGAGGCGGGTTCATGCCCCAAGGCTGGGGCCGCCCGGGCAGATCACCTACGAAAGTTGCCGTTTCCGGGAAAGGAAGTCAGATGAGCCTCGTGGAGGACACCTCAGCGGCGGCCATCGCCGCGACGCTCGACCAGGTCGGGCCCCGGCTCAAGCGACTGCGCAAGCACCGCCGGATGACCCTCACCGATGTCGCGCAGACGACCGGCATCTCCAAGAGCACGCTGTCACGGCTCGAAACCGGGGGACGGCGGCCCACCCTGGAACTGCTTCTCGCGCTGTCGCATGCCTACCGGGTGCCGCTGGACGACCTCGTCGCCGCCCCCGAGGAAGGCGACCCACGCCTGCGGCTCAAGCCCGGCCACGTCAAGGGCAGGATCGTGATCCCACTGACCCGGCAACCGGGCGGCATCCAGGCATGGAAGATCATCATCCCGGCCGGCCAGGTCACCCCGGAGCCGCGCGCACACGACGGCCACGAGTGGATCTATGTCCTGTCCGGCCGCATGCGGCTGGTCCTCGGCGACCTGGACCGGGTGCTCGGGCCGGGTGAGGTGGCCACCTTCGACACCACGGTGCCGCACTGGTTCGGCGGCACGGGGGCTGAGCCCGCCGAAATCCTCAGCATCTTCGGACGACCGGGCGAACGCATGAGCGTCCCCACGACGTCTCCGCGGCCCTAGTGCCTCCACGCGTCGCGGGTGTCGCGCGCGAGCCGTGCGAGTGCTCGGTTGTCATCCGGCCGAAGCCGGCCGCCCTGGCCGCCCCCCGGAGGCGCGCCCCCTGACCACCGCCGTAGGCTCACAGACATGAGCGCCTTCGAGATCGGCACCGACGGCCCTCAGGTGATCGTGGTCGGCGTCGACGGCTCCCCGACCTCGCTGCGCGCCGCCGCGTACGCCTGGGGCCTCGCTCGCCGCCAGGGATCGAAGGTCGTCCTCATCCATGTCACCGATCCCGGCACCACCAGCCTGCTCGTGCCCGCCGCGTCGGCCTCGATGATCGAAGCGGGCCGGCAGGTGGCGGCCGAGCTCCGCGAGCAGATCGACCACTTCGCCGGCACAGCCGGCTCCAACGTGTCGTACTCCTTCCGCGCCGAGCTGGGGGACCCCGCCTCCGTCCTCACCCGGATCTCCAACGAGGTCAGAGCCGACGCCGTCGTCGTCGGCGCCTCCGCCCAGGCGGGCCACCGGTTCGTCGGATCGGTCGCGGTACGCCTCGTACGCGCCGGCCGCTGGCCCGTCACCGTCGTCCCGTAAGCCGTCATGGGGAGATCCGGCCGCCGAGGCTCCCGGTGGACTCCGTTCGATCCACACGGCTGTACCCGCCGGCGGCTCAGTGCGCGAGCACGTCAGGGAAGCCGAACGTCGCCACCAGCACGGGATCGTGGAACTTGATCACGCGGGAGATGCCGGTGGCGGTGGGGGCCAGCACCACGGCGCCGTCGGCGCGGAGCGCGCCGTCGGCATGCCGGTGGTACACGACGGCGGCGGGCTGGCCGTTGGCGGTGGTCGCGAGCATCCGCCAGTCGCCCGGTGTGCCCAGCACGTACGTGCCGAGCACGTGGACGCACATCGCCCGGCCCGCCTGCCATTCGCGGAACGGCGTCGCCTCCAGCGTGGCGTCCGCACGTAGCACCTGTTCCAGCAGGCCGACGTCGGAGCGCTCGAAGGCCGCGATGTAGCCGTCGAGCAGCGCGCGTGCCCGGTGGTCGGCCGGTTCGAGCAGTTCCTCGGGCTCCGGCTTCAACTCGTCCAGTCGCGCACGGGCGCGCTGCAGACCGCTCTTGACCGCCGCCGTGGTGGTGCCGAGGATCTCCGCGGTCTCGGCCGCCGAGAATGCCAGCACCTCGCGCAGGATGAGGATCGCGCGTTGGCGGGAGGGCAGGTGCTGCAGGCTGGCGACGAGCGCCAGCCGCAGCGACTCGCGTACGACCACCACCGCAGCCGGATCGTCGGCGGCCGGTGCGATCCACGCGTCCGGCAGCGGTTCCAGCCACGAGACCTCGCCCGGCGCAACGGGAGCGGGCGGGCGATCGGGTCCGTC
Organism: Microbispora sp. NPDC049125; assembly: GCF_040802045.1. Lineage (NCBI taxonomy): Bacteria > Bacillati > Actinomycetota > Actinomycetes > Streptosporangiales > Streptosporangiaceae > Microbispora > Microbispora sp. NPDC049125. The sequence continues at coordinate 17,575 of NZ_JBEZDW010000009.1, forward strand.
GTAGGGTCCTGTCAGACCTGAGGGCAGCATCCGGATGGGGCGCGGCTCCAACGCCGTCAGGCAGACGTTGGTGGCGATCTTGTAGAGCCAGGACCGAATCGACGCCCGGCCCTCGAATCCAGCGTAGGACCGCCACGCCCGCAGATAGCTCTCCTGCACCAAGTCCTCTGCGTCGTGCGCCGAGCCGACCATGCGGTAGCAGTGCGCCAGCAACTCCCGGCGGAACCGCTCGGTCTCGACGGTGAACCGGTCCCGATCCAGCGCCGTCCGCAGATCCGGTGTCAGATCCGATCTCACGCCGCGAGCCTAGTATCGCAACACATCCGTCTCTCAGGGCAGCAGGGCGAGTTTGCCGACGGTGGCCCTGGTTTCCAGTTCCGTCAGCGCTTTCGGGCCCTCGGCCAGTTCGTACACGGTGGGCAGGCCGGGGGAGAGCACACCGGCCGCGATCAGCGCGAACAGCTCACCCATGAGCTCGCCGAACAGCTGCGGCGCGGCCTGGATCAGCACGCCGATATTGAGGCCGACGATGTGGACCTGGTGCTTGTACACCAGCTCCCAGTTGGTGATCGGGGCTTCGCCGCCTGCCACGCCGTAGACGATGACCCGGCCGGTGACCCGCTTGGCCGCGGCCAGGCCGGCGGCGAAGGCGGCGCCGCCGGCCGACTCCAGAACCACGTCGACGCCGCGACCGCCGGTCAGCTCCCTCACCTCGTCGGCGAGGTCGCCGCCGAGAGAATCCAGGACGTGGTCGGCTCCCAGTGCCAGCACCGTCTCGTGCTTGCCCGGCGAGGCGGTGGCGATGACCGTCGCACCGTAGTGCTTGGCCATTCTCACCGCGGCCTGGCCGGTCGCGCCCGCCGCGGCCTGGATCAGCACAACGTGACCGGCGGCGATGCCGCCAAGAGGCTTGAGCGCGGCCAGCGCGGTGGGCCAGTTCACGAGCAGACCCAGCGCCTGCTGCTCCGTCCAGCCCGCGGGGACCGGCACCGCCGCGGCCGCGGGCAGGACCATGTACTCGGCGAAGGCGCCGGACCCGATGCCGACGACGCGGGCCCCCGGTTGCGGGCCGGTCATCTCGCCCATCGCCTCGCCCATCGCCTCGCCCACCGCGACGATCTCACCGGCGGCTTCGAAACCCGCCAGGTACGGCGGTCGCGGGCCGTCCCGGAACGTGCCGTAGGCCTTGGAGACGTCGGCGAAGTTGACCCCGGCGGCCGTGACGCGGATCAGGACCTCCCCCTGGCCGGGGCTCGGCACCGGCGCGTCGGTGATCAGGCGCATGTCCTGCGGGCCGTTGAGGGAAGTCTGCTGCAGCGCACGCATGGTCGCTGGAATGCTCATCGGCGATCGGCCTTTCTTTCTCGGCGTACATGAAAGAGACCGACCGCCCCGTTTGCGCGGGTCGCGCCTCCCACCATGTAGACCCCGGCCACCACGAAAAGGAATCGGCCGCTCCCCGACCAAACGGGGCCGGCTTCCGCCGAGCCCGGCCCGAACCGCCAGGCCGAAGTCCGCGGATCAGGCGCCGGCGGCGTAGAGGACGTCACGCAGCCCGGGCAGCTCCTCCCGGTCGCCGCGCCAGACGAGCCGCAACATCAGCTCCGGGGCGAACAGGGCGAGCCTGATGAGCGCGCCGGACGCGAGGGCATCCGACACCGCGAACTCCGGAAGCAGCGAGATGCCCAGGCCCTGCTCGGCCCACGCGCGCATCACCGGGACGCCGCCGGCCTGGACCCGTTCCGGACCCGGCCCGACGACCTTGTCGGCGGCCATCAGGAACGAGCAGCCCGGCACGTTGACCAGCAGCCGCTCCCCGCGCAGATCCTCGGGCACCACGTGCGGCCGGCCAAGCAGCCGATGCCCCGGGGCCGCGACCAGGACGAGCGGAACGCTTTCGACGTCGAGGAAGGACAGCGGCGCCGACGGCGGGGGAAAACCGAGATCCCCCAGAGCATCGCCGGTGTCCCACAGCAGCGCCGCCTCCAGCCGTCCTGCCGCCACATCCGCCAGCAGGCCGGCCCGGCCGCCGGTGCGCACCTCCACACGAACGTCCGGGCGGCGCCCGGCGAGCCTCGCAAGGACCCGCGGCACATAGGTCGCGGCGATGGTCTCCAGCGCGCCCAGCCGCATCTCCCGCCGGCGCCCGGTCACCTCGCGGCGCGCCTCCTCCGCCTGGTCGAGCAGGCGGCGCGCCCACCGCACCAGACGCTCACCCGGCGCGGTCAGGCGCATGCCCGTGGCCGTCCGCTCGAACAACGCCACACCCAGCGACCTCTCCAGGACGCGTATCTGCTCCGAGACGCTGGAGGGCGCCATCTCCAGGGCGACAGCGGCGTCAGTCACCGTCCTGTGCCGCACCACGGCCTCGAAAGTACGCAACTGGCGCAGTTCCATGCCCCGGACAACTCGCCGGGAGCGTTCGGAAATTCCGAACGGCGCCTGCGGGTGCGCCGGTGGAGGCGGCACAGCCCCCATCACGACAGTGAGAGGCATGACCACTCCCCACCCCACACTCACCGGCACACGGGGCGGCCCCTCACGCGCCGGACGACGGCCGCTCACCCTGCTGGGCATCTCACTCGGCTACTTCATGGTGCTGCTGGACATGACCGTCCTGTCGGTCGCCGAGCCCGATCTGGCCACCTCGCTGCACACCTCGATCGCCGGCCTGCAATGGGTGACCACGGGATACACGGTGGTGTTCGGCGCGTCGCTGCTGTCGGCCGGGGCCGTCGCCGACCGGCACGGCGCGCACCGCGTCTTCCGCGCCGGCGTCGCGGCGTTCGGGCTCGCCTCGCTGCTGTCGGCCCTGGCCCCCACGCTCGGGCTCCTGGTCGCGCTCCGCGCGGTGCTCGGCGCCGCCGGGGCGGCCTGCGTGCCCGCCTCCATGGCGATCATCGCCCGGCTCTACCCCGGCCAGGCCGAGCGTGCCCGCGCCGTGTCGGCCTGGGCGGCCATCAGCGGCGCCGCCGTGGCCGCCGGCCCGATCGCCGGCGGCGCCCTGGTCGACCTCGCGGGCTGGCGGGCGATCTTCCTGATCAACGTGCCCGTCGCCGCGCTGGTGCTCACGCTGACCGCCGGACGGGCCGTCCGCTGCCCGCGCGGCGACCGGCGCACCGACTGGACGGCACAACTCGCGGCCTGCGCGGTGCTGGCCCTGCTGACCGACGCGGTCATCGCCGCCGGCTCGCGCTCCTGGGGGCACGCCGCCGTATCCGGGACGGCCACGGCGCTCGCGGCGGCCGTGTTCGCGGCCCTCGAACGGCGCAGCGCGGCCCCCGTACTCAACCGGGCACTCCTGCGGAACGCAGGAGTGCGGGCCGGGCTGGCGGCCGGCGCGGCGGTCAACTTCACCCTCAACGGAAACCTGTTCGTCCTGCCCCTGCTCCTCCAGCGGCACCACCACCTCAGCGCCTCCGCCAGCGGCCTGGCGTTCCTGCCGCTCACCCTGCCGTTCGTGCTCAACCCGCCGGTGACCGGCAGGATCACGGCGCGGTTCGGCCCGCGCCCGCCCATCCTCACCGGAATGACACTCCTCACCGCGGGCGGCGTGGCGCTCGGCTGGGCGGCCTGGACGCAGGCCGGCTACGGCCCGCTGGCCATCGGGCTGCTGCTCACCGGATTCGGCGTGTCGTTCGCGCTGCCCGCCCTGGTCTCCGCCGTCATCGCCGCCGCGCCCGAAGGCACCGCGGGAGCCGCCGGAGGGCTGCTCAACGCCGTCCGCCAGACCGGGGCCACAATCGGAGTCGCCACCATGGGCGCTCTCGCCGGCCTGGGCACCGTGACCGGATCGGCATACGCGCTCCTCCTCGCGGCCCTGGTGTGCGCCGCGACCGGAATCCTGTTCGCACGCGGAACCGCCCCGGCGAAAACGACCGGAGCCTGAACGAGGCGCCGCCACACCCGCTCCCGCGGGATGACACGCCGGCTCACCGGCGATCGGAGACGTCCAGCTCGCGCAGGCCACGGAGAACGCGCAGCAGCGTCGCCCTGTCGGGCCCCTCCACCCTCTCCGCGCGCGGGTGACGGCGGGCCCGCCGGGGGAGCGGCACCACCTCCGCCACCACATGCCCAGGCCGTACGTCGCCGTGACGGCGCGCGGGCACGTCGGCGAGCACGTCCCCACCCGGGAAGCCGGGCACGCGGGCCGGCGCCCCGGGGATGGGCAACTCACACCAGACGATCTTGCCCCGGTCGGCGGCCGTGTAATGCCCCCAGCTCGCCGCCAAACTGTCCACCAGGGCCAGCCCCCGGCCGCCCTCGTCCAGCGCCTCCCCGTCCCTCGCGACCGGCTCCCGCTCGCTGACGTCCCACACCTCGATGCACAGACGCCGCCCCGGGGCGACCCGCAGCCGCAGCGCGACCATCCGCAGCACCACCGGGAACATCGACGACGCGAACGGCGAGCCGGCCACCGCGTCGGTCGCCTGCACGGCGTTGGTCACCAGCTCCGACACCAGCAGCTCCGCCGTGTCGGTCACGTGCCCCAGCTCCCACCGCCCGAGCTGGCACCGCACGAACGCCCGCGCCCGCCGCGGAGCCGTCACGGCCGAACCGAACACCTGGTGGGCGGACCTCCGGTCGTCGTGGGAGGGGAAGGGGGAGATCAGCATCCCGGGCGCGGCGCCTGGAGGGGCCGGCCGCACACGGCCGGTGGAGGAGAAGCCATGCCTCCGATAATCCGCCATGCCCGGGAGCGAGGAGCCCCTGTTCGCCGGATTAAGTGGATGTCCTGCTTACCGAATGCCCGGGCCCCGCACCCCGTCGAACACGATGCCGAACGTCCGTCCCAGGCGGGAGACGAGCCGGGCCATCCCCCCGCGGCGGGGTGCCAGCCAGTCGGCGATGTCGGCGACCACGGCCGGATCGACGTGCTGGGGCGACTCGTAGTCCGCGGGCGTGGACGGCCCCGAGCCCGAGAAGAACATGTGGTCGTCGGCGTCGTACACACGGATGGTGACGTCCGCCCGGTGAGCCAGGCCCGCCCGCCACCGCGACAGATCGTCCTCCACCGTCACCTGATAGTCGCGGCCGCCCTGAAGGATCAGCATCGGCTTGCCCGACGCGGCCGCGGTCGCCACCGGGTCGTAGCCGCGCAGGTCCAGCCAGTACGCTCCCGAATAGCCGAACGGCAGGTCCGAAGCGGCGGTGGCGGCCGACAGGCCGGGGCTGTCCACGAGCGCGGCCTGCCGTGTGATCGCCTCGACGGCGGCATCCGCGGCCGGGCCGGGACTGACCGCGGCAAGGTGGCGTACGACGCGCACGGCGGCGTGATGCATGGGCTCGGAGTCCGCGGCCAGGAGCACCAGGCCGGCCACCGACGGCTCGGCGACCGCGACCCGCGGGGCCACCTTTCCGCCCATGCTGTGGCCCGCGACATACACCCTCCCGGCATCCACAGCCGGGTGCCGCTGGAGCAGGCGGACGGCGGCGACGGCATGCGGGACGTACTCATCGGTCATCGTGAAGTCAGGCCGCGCGGCCACCTGACCCGCGTGGACACAGGTCACCTTGTCGAAGCGCAGCACCGCGACGCCACGGCCGGCCAGCCCCCAGGCCAGGTCCTTGAGCGGCTTGTTCGGGCCGCTGGCGGCGTCCCGGTCGAACGGCCCGCCGCCGCTCAGGAGCACCACACCCGGCCACGGGCCGCGCCCCCGCGGCACGCTCAACGTCCCGGGCACGGCCAGTTCGCCGGAACCCACCGTGACCTCATGCTCGCCGAACCTCCTGGGGACGGCGTACGGCGGGGGAGTCCACCGCCCGGTGAGCGCGGGCGCGAGCCGCAGGCCGTGCAACAGGCCGGTCTCGCCGACCGACATGACCACCGTCAGCCCGCCACGTTCACACGTCACCGGGACGCTCACCCGGACCAGCCCCGCCTGCGCCCCGCTCTCCCTGATCGGCGGCCCCACCGCGGAGACCGCCCCGATCCCGGACATCTGACTCTCCCAGGCGACCTCCAGCGTCCCGGCGGACACCACCGCCCGCAGCGACGGGGCGAACAACCCCTCAAGGTCGGCGAAGCGACCATTGCGCATCATCTCGACGACCGCCGCGGCGATCGCCGCCGGATCCGTTTCCACGCCCACCCCGCCACCGACCTTTCTCATTTTATGAGAACAGTAGCGCAGTATGAGAACGTTACGGTCGTGGACACCTTGGAACTGCTGGCACACCCGGTGCGGCTGCGAATCGTGCACGCCATGCGCGGCGGGCGGACCCTCACCACCGCCCAGATGTGCGCCCGCGTCCCCGACGCCTCGAAGGCCATGGTCTACCGGCACGTCGACCTGCTCACGGCCGCCGGCATCCTGGAAGTGGCCGACGAGAAGCGGGTGCGCGGCGCGGTGGAACGCCGCTACCGCCTGCGCCACGACCGGGTCGTCGTCGACGCCGACGCCGTCGCGGCCCTGTCACCCGACGAGCACCGGCGCGTGTTCGCCACCGCGATGGCCGCCCTGGTCGCCGAGTTCAACGGCTATCTCGACCACGAGAACGCCGACCCGGTGGCCGATCTCGTCGGCTATCGGCAACACGCGGTCTGGCTCAACCGCGCCGAGCTGGAAGAAATGATCAACGACATGCGCCGCGCCATCCTGCCCCGGCTCGCCAACCAGCCGGCGCCGGACCGGGCACAGTACCTGCTCAGCCCGATCCTGTTCCCGATCGAACAGCCGCCCGCCGCCGGCACCGGCTGAAGCACCGGCGCCCGCCATCCCTCCCGGCCACGACCGCCACCGTACCTGACAGCACATGACAGGAACGCCCGGCATCCTTGACCCATGACCGACCACGCGACAGGAACCTTCGACATCACCGACTGGAACGAGCTCGCCACCGAGGACAAGGACGGCGCCACCATCGGGCGCACCCGCATCACCAAGACCTTCCACGGCGACCTCACCGGCACCAGCACCACCGAGATCCTCACCGTCACCACCCCGGCCGGCCCCTCCGCCTACGTCGGCGTCGAACACGTCGAGGGAACACTCTCCGGCCGCAAGGGCACCTTCGTCCTCCAGCACAGCGCCGGAGCCGACGACAACGGGCAGTGGATGCGCTGGCAGATCGTCCCCACCTCGGGAACGGGGGAGCTGACCGGGCTGCGAGGCGAAGGAAAGATCACCATTACCGACGGCGGCCACAACTACGCCCTCGACTACACCCTCGGCTGATCCCCTCCGATCACCCGGCCTCGATCATCCGGCCAGGCCGCCACGCCTAACCGGCCTCCGATTGGGTAGCCGCAGCCGCATGGTGAAATCGGCTGATCGACAGACCGGCGCCGCGGACCACCCGACCGGCGACCAGACGGACGCCGCGGCCGGGCAGGGGAGCGACCCCGTGCCCCAGGCGCCGGACGCCACCCCGGCCGGCGCCAAGGCACAACGGGTCGCGGTCATCGCGCATCGCAAGAAGACTCTCGGCGGAGGCCTCGACGAGCTCCGCAAAGTGATCGCCGGCCAGGGCGTCGAAGACCTGCTGTGGTACGAGGTCCCCAAGAGCAAGAAGGCCCCCAAGAAGGCGCGCGAGGCGCTCAAGAAGGGGGCCGACCTCATCTTCGTCTGGGGCGGCGACGGCTCCGTGCAACGCTGCGTCGACGCCCTCGCCGGAACCGACGCCACCGTGGCGATCATCCCCGCCGGGACGGCCAACCTGCTGGCCCGCAACCTCGGCATCCCCGAAGACCTGCCCGAGGCCGTGCGCATCGGCTTCGAGGGCCGCCGCGTCAAGCTGGACCTCGGCAAGATCAACGGCGAGCACTTCGCCGTCATGGCCGGCGTGGGCTTCGACGCCGAGATGATCGCCGACGCCGACCGCGGGCTGAAGGACCGCCTCGGCCGCCTGTCCTACATCTGGACCGGCCTCAAGCACGTCGGCGGCGCCGTCTCGCCGATGAAGGTGAAGATCGACGGCAACGACTGGTTCGAGGGCGACGCCAGCTGCGTGCTGGTCGGCAACGTCGGCACCGTCACCGGCGGCATCGACGTCTTCGAAGGCGCCCGCTACGACGACGGCTGGCTCGAGGTCGGCATCTCCACCGCCGAAGGCCCCATCCAGTGGGCCCGCACCCTCGGCCGCATGAGCGCGGGCAACGCCGAGAAGTCCCCCTTCGTACGGATCACCCGGGCCAGGAAGGTCTCCGTCAAGCTGCAGAACCCCATGGCGTACGAACTCGACGGGGGAGCGCGGGAGCGGACCAAGAGCATCACGATCAAGGTCGTGCCCGCCGGCATCACGATGTGCGTCCCGGAGACCGACGCCCCGACCGACGGCACCCCGACCTCCGGCACCGCCTGAACCGCCACACCCAGGCCCCCGCCCACCGCGTACGCCCGCGGACGGGGGCCTGAGCCGTCAAGGCCCTCTGTCCGATCCGGAGACCCCGTTCAGGAGCGGGACCGGCTCGCGTCGGCGCCGTAGCGCAGGCCGTCGACGAGGAGCCCGACCATGCGCCGGCTGTACGCGACTCCCTCCTCCGCCACCGGCATGCACAGGTTGGCGACGGCGTACAGGAGATCCTCGGCGCTGACGTCGGCACGAATCTCGCCGCTGGCCGCCGCCGCTTCGAGCAGTGATCCGAGAGTGGGCCCGAGCCGCCCCATGAAATAGCCGGGCAGCGCGTCGAACGCCGGATCGCCCGAGTGAAGGGCCGCGGCGAGCCCCCGTTTGGTCGCGAGGAACTCGGTGTACCGGTGGAGCCACTTCGCGAGCGCCACTCCCGGCCCGTGCGCCGCGGTCAGCTCCGGAGCCGCGTCGGCGCAGGCGTCCACCTCACGCTGGAACACGGCCTTGACCAGATCCGAGCGCTGCGGGAAGTGCCGGTACAGCGTTCCCACTCCGACCCCCGCCAGATCTGCGATCTCTTTCGCGGGGGCGTCCACACCAGACGTGCCGAAGACGGCCTTCGCCGCCTCCAGCAGGGAGTCGATGTTGCGTTGCGCGTCGGCGCGGAGCCGACGCGGCGCTCGTTCCAACGCGCCCGGGCCCGCGGAGCCGTTCGAACCGGCTCCGGCCGGCGCCGTGTTGTCCGTCACGACACTCCTTCGCTTGCATAACCGGAAAGGCTTTCCGTATAGTTCTGGAAAGACGTTCCACTTCGGTCCAGAGTACGGCACGCGAGCCGCCCACCTCGACCGCGACCTCAGGAGAAGACACATGCGGTACCGCACCCTCGGCCGGACCGGCATCAAGGTCAGCCCCTACGCGCTCGGCGCCATGATGTTCGGGGCGGTCGGCAACCCCGACCACGACGACTCAATCAAGATCATCCACAGGGCCCTGGACGCGGGGATCAACTTCATCGACACCGCCGACATGTACTCCCACGGCGAGTCCGAACAGATCGTGGGCAAGGCCCTCAAAGGCCGCCGCGAGGACGTCGTGCTCGCCACCAAGGCCCGGTTCCCCGTGGACTACAACCCCCGGGGCGCCACCCCAGCCCTTCCCAACCGGTCCGGCGCCTCACGCGGCTGGCTGATCCGCGCCCTGGACGGCTCGCTGCGCCGCCTGGGCACCGACTACGTCGACCTGTTCCAGATCCACCAGCCCGACCCCGACACCGACATCGAGGAGACCCTCTCGGCGCTCACCGACCTCGTGCGCGCCGGCAAGGTCCGGGCCGTCGGCACCTCCTCCCTGCCCGCCTCGGACATCGTCCGGTCCCACTGGGTCGCCGAGCGGCGCGGCCTGACCCGGCTGCGCACCGAGCAGCCTCCGTACTCGATCCTCACCCGCGGCATCGAGCGCGAGGTCCTCCCCGTCGTCCAGGAGTACGGCATGGGCGCCCTGGTCTGGAGCCCGCTCGCCGGCGGCCTGCTCACCGGCCGCTACCGCAAGAACCAGCAGAACACCACACACCGGTCCCGGTTCGGCTTCCGGCACCTGAGCGACGAGCGCCGCCTGGACGCCGTCGAGCAGCTCATCCCGCTCGCCCAGGACGCCGGGATCCCGCTGACCCACCTGGCCATGGCCTTCGCCATCGCCCACCCCGGCGTCACGTCCGCCATCATCGGGCCGCGCACCATGGAGCACCTCGACGACCTCCTCGCCGGCCTCGACGTCACGCTCACCGACGAGGTCCTCGACCGGATCGACGAGATCGTGCCGCCAGGCACCGACATCGGCACGCTCGACATGGCCTACAACCCGCCCGCCATCGAGCACGCCCGCCTGCGTCGCCGGCCCGTCGACGAACGCACCGCCGCCTGACCTCAAAACTGGGGGAGTGGCCGGCCGGACGAGCTTTACCCCTGATTGTCCCGTTACGAGTGGCGGGCATCTCATCACTCTCCGTAACCTCATGGGGGACGATCAGGAACGACGCGGGGGAGACGCTCACAGTGAACGAGCAGAAGAAGGGCTGCTGCGGCGGCCGGGACGACGAGTGCGCCGGCGAGCAGGGGCCGGTCCGAATGGTCCGCCTGCTGTATCGGGGAGTGCCCGTCCTGGAGGAGACCGCCATGGAGGACTCATGCCTGGCACGCACCGCGTCAGGCGACTGCGTACGCGTCCAGAAGGGCGACACGCTCGTCGCCGGCGCGTGCGGCCGGGCGGAGCCCGCTGCGGCGGACCCTCACACAGGACGCCGCCCGGTGGACCTCGCCGACACCCAGCCTCTGACCCGGGTCTGAAGCGCCACGCGAGGTGCCGGCACGAGAGGAAGCCGGCGCCTCGCGGGGGGAGCCCCGCTCCGCCCAACTTGACATAATGTTCATTATCAAGCAATGACGACAAGGGTGGAAGGGGCTCCGGAACGCCCTGTCCGGCCGGTGAATCTTTCAGGCAGGCCGCGGTCCGGCCGGATGCGCCGACCGGTCCTTTCCCCGCCGACGGCTTCCGGATGATCCGGCCGGCGGTTCGGTGGTCACCGCAGGACCGCCGGACGACGGCCGCGGATCATGAGCTCGGGTGCCGGTTCCGGCCTCCTTCCGGCTGTGGATTTCCCGCCTCCGTCCGGGAGGTTTTTCGGGCTCCCCGGAAAACCGCCGTGATTGACCGCCGCTCGCGAAGATGCTGGATTCGCGGTGGCTGGTTCACAGACGGAGAAGGGACCCCCATGTTTGCTGCGAAGTCGGCCCGGCGGGCACTGACGCTCGGCTCGGCGCTTGTCACGACCGGCATGCTGAGCCTGGTGGCCACGCCGGCGCCCGCCACGGCGTCCACCGTCGTACTGCGGGCCACGGTGGACTGCTTCAACGTCAACTACTCCGGGGACACCTCCGACTGGTACCCCTCCAGCCTGTCGGTCTTCACCTCGTCGCCCCCGACCTCCACGGCGGTGTCCAGCCCGGTCGCGAACCCGGCCGGGCACACGTTCACGTTCACGCAGACGCTGCCCAGCGGGGCCACCTCCGTCGGCGTCTCCGCCCTGTGCAGCGGCGGTCACCAGTACGACCTCTACGGTTCCAACGGCAGCGTCTCCATCCCCGCGGGAACGACCACCGTGACCGCGACCTGGGGCTGCACCACCGGTCCCGTCTACCCCGGCCCATGGGTCACCAACTGCAGCGCGCAGTCGGTCTCCTACAGCTGACCATCACCTATATCCCATACCAGACAGAAAGGGCATTCTGTCTGGTATGGGATGGTCTTTCCCGAGTGCCCCGATCAAAGCTCCGGCGGCCACGTCCGGCCATAGGCGGGAGGCGGCCGACGCCGTACGATCACCACATGCCGAACATGGGACCCGCCGAGATCCTCATCCTGGCCATCGTCGGCTTAGTCGTCGTGCTGGGCATCGGCATGATCGCCATCCGGGCCGGGGCGCGGGGCCCGATCGCGTGGCGCAGCCCGGGAATGCTGCCACCGGTCTCGGCAGAGCTGCAGCACCGGGTGCGTGAGCTGTACCAGGAGGGTCGCGTGGTGGAGGCCGTCAAGGAGATCCGGGAACAGACGGGGCTCGGGCTGAGGGAGGCCAAGGCGCTGGCGGACACGCTCGCCGCCGGGCACGCCCTGCCCACGGTTGCGACAGCTCCCGGCCAGCCGGATCTGGCCACGCGGGTGCGGGAGCTCAAGGCGGCCGGCCGTACCGAGCAGGCGGTTCTCCTGGTGCGCGGCGAGACGGGGATGGGCCAGGCGGAAGCGGAGACGTTCGTCAAGGTCCTCTGAGCGGAGCGGCCGATCGCTCAGATGCTCGGCCCCGTTAATGTCGGTGCGGGTCGGTACGGTGTCGATCATGCTGCCCGCAGAGGTGAACCGGCTGACGGTGGAAGAGGCGGCGGATCGGTATGTGGAGCTGGTCCGTGCCAAGACGCTGACCGGTGGCCTGTCCCCCGGCACCGCCGAGGTGTACGCCCGCGACGTCGCCACATTCGTACGGCTGGCCGGGCCGGGCCGCGTCCTCGACGACCTGACCGGTGAGGACGTCGACGCGGTGCTGCTGGCGTTCGCCCGCAAGCCCGACGAGCGCCGCAAACCGGGTGCCGGGAACGCCGGAGGAAACGGGCGGCGGCCGGGTGAGGGCACGCAGAGCGCGGCGTCGCAGGCGAGGTTCCGCCGGTCGCTGTCGACGTTGTTCAAGCACGCGGCGTCGGCGGGCTGGGTGCACCTGAATCCGATGACGGCCTCGTCGGTGACGGCGCGCGAACGCGGCGGCCTGCGGCCGGAGCGGCGCGCGCTGACCAAGGAGCAGGCGGAGGGGTTGATCCGGGCGGCCCGCTCCCCCGCCGGCGACGCGGAGCCGGCGGCTCCCGAGCCGGGGCCGGGGCGCAGGGACCAGCGGACCGAGGTGCGTGACGCGCTGGTCGTGCTGCTGCTGACGACGCTGGGGCCGAGGGTGTCCGAGCTGGTGAGGGCCAATGTGGAGGACTTCTACACCAACGACGGCATGCGGTACTGGCGGATCTTCGGCAAGGGCGGGCGGACCAGGGACGTCCCGCTCCCCCGGGACGTCGCCGCGGCGTTCGACGCCTATCTGCCGGTCCGGGCGGGTGTCGCGCGGAAGGCCGGCGAGCCGGAGGAGAAGGCGTTGCTGCTGTCGTGGCGGGGCAGGCGGCTGGCCCGCGGCGACGTGCAGGGGGTGATCGACCGGATGCAGCGGCGGGTGGAGCCGGGGCGGCGGCGGGCGGTGACGCCGCACGGGCTGCGGCACACGACGGCGACCCATCTGCTGGCGGACGGGACGGACATGGACGCGGTGCGGCGGGTTCTCGGGCACAGCGACCTGTCGACGCTTGGCCGCTACCGGGACGAGTTGCCCGGTGAGCTGGAGGTGGCGATGAGGTCGCATCCGTTGCTGCGGGGTGAGGACGGCGCCACTCCCCTGCCGGCGGAGCGGCCTCCCGCCGCTGAGTGAGGGTGGGTGCTCCCCCGCCCCGGCCCGCGCCGTACGCCTGCCGGAGCCGGGCGGGCGTACGGCGCGACGACACCGTGGTCAGTACGCCGCGCGGGTCAGGATGCGGTGGTCAGGAAGTGACCGGGGAGCCCAGGGAGTCGAGAAGGGCGGGCAGCCGAGCGGTCAGCATGAGCCGCCACCCCTCCCCCATGATCGAGTGGGAGCGGCGCTGGAGGTCGCTACGGGGGTCGAAGCCCTCATGGGCCAGGAACAGGCGGGTACCCTTCCCCTCCGGCTGCAGCGTCCAGGTGATCGTCCAGTCCGCGGCGCTGGGGCTGCCGGGGTCGGCGTCGCGCCAGCCGAGACGCAGCATCCGCTCGGGCTCGACCGCCAGGACCTCGGCCTGAGTGACGCCGGAGAAGCCGGTGCCGGGGCGGGGTGTGCCGCGCATGGTGTAGCGGTGGCCGACCTCGGGCCGGAAGTCACCGGGCATGAGCCACTGGGCGAGCAGGTCGGGGTCGGTGAGGGCCCTCCACACGCGGGCCGGTGGGTGGGCCAGGAACTGGTCGAGGTGGAGGGCGGTCGGATCGTCGTCGTGGATCATGTGTTCTCCCTGTCGGTGTCGAGGGTGTCGCCCATGTCGTCGAGCAGGTCGCGCAGGCCGGTCAGCTTCTCGCGCCAGAACCGCTCGTACGGCGTGAGCCACTCGCGCAGGTGGGTGAGCGGGCCGGCTTCGAGCTGGTAGAGCCGCTGCCGGCCCACTTTGCGCTCGCTGACGAGACCGGCTTCCCTGAGCACGCGCAGGTGTTCGGAGAAGCTCGGCCGGGCCATGTCGAAGCGTCCGGCGAGCCCCAGGACGGGCTGCGCGCCCTCCTCGCGGAGCAGGCGCAGCACCTCTCGCCGGACGGGGCTGGCGAGCGCGGCGAAGATTCGGTCCTCGGGTGGGTCGATCACCGCCATGGCCTCAGCCCACCGTGGTGGTGGCGACGCCGCGGAAGGGGTGTGCGGGTCATGGTCACGACACCACTATACGTAGGATTTTTCCTACCTGTCAGGGTTCCGTGGGAAATCGGTCAGGGTTTCATCCGGAGGAAACGCATCGGAAACACGTCCTCACAAGGATGAGTACCCGTGATCAGGGCCATTTTGTTCGACCTCGACGAGACCCTTTTCGATCATCGCCGGGCGGTCGCGTACGCCGCGACACGCTGGACCGAATCGGTCTCCCCCGTCCATGAGCTCCTCATGGAGACGCCCGCCTTGTGGCTGGACCTGGAGGACAAGCACCTTCCGGCCTGGCACGCCGGCGAGTGCTCGTTCGCCGAGCAGCGGCGCAGGAGGCTGCGGGAGTTCTGCGGACGGCTCGGCCTGCCCGTGCCGTCCGACCTGGACGCCGCCTACGCCGAATTCCTGCGGCACTACGAGGACGCCTGGGCGGCCTTCCCCGACGCGGCGCCGATGCTGGACGCCCTGGAGGGCCGCGGTCTGACGCTGGGGGTGCTGACCAACGGAGTGCCCGTCCAGCAGGAGGCCAAGCTCCGCCGGATCGGCCTGATGGACCGCATGGAGGTGGTCCTCACGCCGGACGCGCTGGGCGGCAACTTCAAGCCCGCCGCGGAGTGCTACCTGGAGGCCGCGGCCAAGCTGGGCCTCCGCCCGGAGGAGGTGCTGCTCGTCGGCGACAACCTGCTGCTCGACGCGGTCGGCCCGACGATGGTCGGGATGCACGGCGTCTGGCTCGACCGCTACCGGGCCGAGCCCGCGCCCGCCTCCGTCCCGAGGATCACCACGCTCACCGGCCTTCCCGCCGTGCTCCACGCCCTGCGGGACCCGGCCGGGCCCTCGCGAGCCGCCTGAGCGCCGCAGAGCCCTCGCGTCACGGCCTGACTTCGGCACGGCACATGGTGTCCGCGGCGAAGCAGGCCGATGCCGAGCACGGTCGTGGGAACGCCGAGGACGGGCAGTCGGGGGTGATGAACCGGCTAGCGCCGCATCAGCCGTCCAGCAGAGCCTGGGCGCGCGGCGTCCGGACGTAGAGCACGGCCCGGCCGACGCGGTGCTTGGTGACCAGGCCCGCCGACAGCAGCAGGGTGAGCTGCTCGGAGACGTTGGCGGCCGACAGGCCGGTACGGCGGGACAGATCCGTGGTGGAGGCCGGCGTGTCCAGCTCGGCCAGCAGCAGGGCGCGGGAGCGGCCGATGACGGCGGCCAGCGCGTCGGGGGTGGGCGTCGTGGCGCGTTCCCACAGGGTGGCGATGGCGCGCACCGGATAAGTGATGATCGGCTGCCCGGGTGAGTCGGTGCGATAGAAGACGCCGGGCCAGACGAAGACGGACGCGGCCAGCAGCAGCCCCTCGCCGGCCAGCTCCCGGGACATCTCCTCCGGACGCTGTTCCAGGTGCAGGCTGCGGCCTTCCCAGCGCATGGACGAATGCATGTCCGCGAACACCCCGGCGGGGCCGTGTTCGGCGTATCGCCTGGTGCGATACAGCAGGTCGCCTTCGAGGAGGCTGCGCATGCGTGGCCAGTGCGGGGCGATGGCGAGCTGCCAGTAGGTCTCGATGGCCCGCGCCAGCCGTTCGAGGCCCGCGGCCGGATCCTGGCGCAGCTCCGCGGCCCAGCCGGTCAGCGGGCCGAGCTCACTCGCCATGCGGTCGAGGTCGGCGCGGATGACCTCGTGGGGGGTGGCGCGCAACACCGCCAGTTCGCCCACGAGGTCCGGAGTCGGGCCGGTGGGGACGGGGCAGAGGAAGTCGGGGATGTAGCCACCGCCGGTGATGAGGTCGAGCAGCGGCCCGAGCTCGCTGCCGAGCAGCGGACGTACCTGCTTCAACCAGGGCAGATGCAGGGCGCGCCCGGCGGGTGTGCGCAGAGTGTGGACGCTGGTGACGACCTCCCGCAGCGGGGAGAAGGCGAACCTGAGGAAGGACAGGTCGTAGGCGGAGAACGCCAGCGTGAGCATGCCGGGGCCCCTTTGGATTCGGCTGCGGCCGAATGTATCGCACAGACCTGCGGCCCAGCCGCACCATGGGTCGCACGGCACATATGCGATCAACCACTAGGGGAACCACATGCGCAAGGTCGTGCTCTACCATCTGATGTCGCTGGACGGGGTCGCCTACGAGGACGGCGACTGGCTGGCCGACGACGACGGTCCTCAGCTCGTCGACTACCTCCGCCGCGTAATCACCACCCAGGACGACGTCCTGCTGGGCCGCGGGACCTACGACTACTGGGCCGGCTATTGGCCCACGTCGGACTTCCAGCCCTTCGCCGACTTCATCAACGGCACCCGCAAGCACATCGTCACCTCCAGCGCGCCCACCCGGGAATGGGCGAACTCCACCCTGGTCACCTCCCCGTTGCGTGACTACGTGACCGCCTTGAAGCAGGGATCCGGCGGTGACATCGGCATCCACGGCAGTATCGAACTGGCGCGTTCGCTGCTGCAGGCCGGGCTGGTCGACGAGCTGCGGCTGGTCGTCGCACCGGCGGTCGCCGGGCACGGCAGACGGGTTTTCGAGGGCGACGACGTCCAGTCGTGGAAGCTGCTCGACCTCGAACGGGGCAAGAACGGCACGCTGTTCCTGGACTACGGCCGCTGAGCAGGACCCGGGTCCGCGACCTCGGCGGCGGCGACGAGACGGCGGGCGAAGCCGAGCCGCTCGTACACGCCGATGGCGGGCCCGTTCCAGTCGTCGACCATGAGCGCCACGCGGCCGTGCTCGGCCAGCAGGGCCGCCGCGACGAAACGGCAGATCCGCTCCCCCAGCCCCTGTCCCCGGGACTGCGGGGCCGTGGCGACCCCGGCCAGCAGGCCCACGGTGGGCGCCGGCCAGGCGTCGGCCGCGACCGTCAGGAGGGGGCCGCGGGGGTGCCGGATCCCGGCCCACCGGCGCACCCTCGGGATGCCGGGCATGGCGTAGGAGCCGGGGTTGGCCTCCTTGAGCAGGTCGGTGACCTCCGGGTCGTCGTCCGGGTCCAGCCACACAGGATCCGGCCACACAGGATCCGGCGGCACCGGCCTCGTGAGCGTCGTGGTGACCATCCACGAGAACCCGCCGGAAAGGCGTAGCCCGGCAATACCGTCGGCCAGCTCCCGGATCAGCGGGGCGTCGCCGAACGGCCGGTAGGAGGGCCCCGCCTCGGCCAGGGCGTGCCGTACAAGAGGGACGACCCGGTGGAGGGGGCCTCGCACGGCGAGCCGGTCACGGCGGGAGGCCTGCGGGCTCGCCACGGCGACGGCGTCGCCGTACGCCCAGGCGCGTACGCCGGGCCGCATCCCCTGGGCGGCCCACACGACGAGGTCGTCGTCACCACAGGCGTCGGCGACCTCGCCGGCTCCGGTCAGCTCACGCATTGGTCAGAGGATGGCACCGGGGGTGTACGCCGCGTCGCCGGGGTGGCGTGCGGTGATCTCCCCGATCCGCTCCACCAGCGCCGCCACCTGACCGGCCGCGGCTCCGGTGAAGGAGACCCGGTCGGCGAGCAAGGCGTCCAGCTCGGCGCGGCCGAGAGGGAACCGGTCGTCGGCGGTGAGCCGGTCGAGCAGCTCGTTGGCCGCGCCCCGCGACCGCATGGCGAGGGCGGAGGCGACCGCGTGCTCCTTGATGACCTCGTGCGCGGTCTCCCGGCCGACCCCGGCCCGTACGGCGGCCATCAGCATCTTGGTCGTCGCGAGGAACGGCAGATAGCGGTCGAGCTCGGCCTCGATGACGGCGGGGAACGCGCCGAACTCGTCGAGGACGGTCAGCATGGTCTCGGCCAGGCCGTCGAAGGCGAAGAACGCGTCGGGCAGGGCGACCCGGCGGACGACCGAGCAGGACACGTCGCCCTCGTTCCACTGGTCGCCCGCGAGCTCGCCGGCCATCGAGGCGTATCCGCGCAGGATGACCGTGAGGCCGTTGACCCGCTCGCAGGAGCGGGTGTTCATCTTGTGCGGCATCGCCGACGACCCGACCTGGCCCTCCTTGAAGCCCTCGGTGACCAGCTCGTGGCCGGCCATCAGCCTGATCGTCTTGGCCAGGGAGGACGGCGCGGCGGCGAGCTGCACCAGCGTGGTGAGCACGTCGTAGTCGAGGGAGCGCGGGTACACCTGGCCGACGCTGGTGAACCGCCGGGCGAAGCCGAGATGGGCGGCGACCCGGTCCTCCAGGTCGGCCAGCCGGTCGGCGGAGCCGAGCAGGTCGAGCATGTCCTGAGCGGTGCCGACCGGGCCCTTGACCCCGCGCAGCGGGTATCGCTCGATCAGGCCGTCCAGCCGCTCGTACGCCGTGAGCAGTTCGTCGGCGGCGGTCGCGAAGCGCTTGCCCAGGGTGGTGGCCTGGGCGGCGACGTTGTGGGACCGCCCGGCCATGACGGTCGCGGAGTGCTCGGCGGCCAGGCGGGCGAGCCGGGCGAGCAGCGCCACGACCCGGCCGCGGACCAGCAGCAGGCTGTCGCGGATCTGGAGCTGCTCGACGTTCTCGGTGAGGTCGCGGGAGGTCATGCCCTTGTGGACCTGCTCGTGCCCCGCCAGGGCGTTGAACTCCTCGATCCTGGCCTTCACGTCGTGGCGGCTGACCCGCTCCCGCTCGGCGATGGAGGCCAGGTCGACCTGCTCGGCCACCTTCTCGTAATCGGCGACCGCCTGCTCCGGCACGTCGATCCCGAGGTCGGCCTGCGCCTTCAGCACGGCCAGCCAGAGCCTTCGCTCCAGCACCACCTTGTGCTCGGGGGACCACAGGCGGGCCAGCTCCGCGGAGGCGTAGCGGGCGGCCAGGACATTCGGGATACGCGGCTTGGCACTCACGTCGGCCCAGTCTATTGACCCCGCGCACGCCGTCCGTCCCCGGCTCGGCCTCAGGCCGTGAGATCGCGTGCCGTGACGCGCAAGCGGAGCCGGCGGGCAGGTGCCGTGACGCGAGATGTCGGGTGAGGTGTCACGTGAGGTAGGGCGGCAGGGCGAACGCCGGGAACAGCTCCGGGCCGAACGCGGTGATCTCCGTGACGGCGCCGTCCTCGATCCGCAGCACGGCGATCCCGAACGCCAGATGGCGGTCGTCACCGGGGCCGCGCACCCAGGACGCGACGGCCGGCTGCCGGTTGGCCCGGACGGCCGTCATGCGGAAGGTCCCCTGGTAGCCCGGGGAGGCGGGGTCGAAGCTCATGCTCAGGGCCCGCGTGATCGCCTCACGCCCCTGGAACCACATCGGGTACGGCGGCATCGTGGCGCGGGCGTCCTCGGCGAGCAGCTCGGCCACCGCCGCCGCGTCGGCCCGTTCATAGGCGTTCACGAACCTGGTGAGCAGTGCGTGCTCCTCCTCGGTGAGGTCGCCCGGCCTGGACCACTGCGACCGCCGGGTGGGCAGGTGCTCCTTCAGCGTCGCCCGGGCCCGCTGCAGTGCGCTGTTGGCGGCGGGCACGCTGGTCTCCAGCAGCGCGGCGGTGTCCTTCGCCGGCCAGCCGAGCACGTCGCGCAGGATCAGCGCCGCCCGCTGCCGGGGCGGCAGGTGCTGGATCGCGGCGAGGAACGCCAGCTCGATCGTCTCCCTGGAGACGGCGACGGCGTCGGGCTCCGCCTCGCCCGGCGCGGTCGGCTCCAGCAGCCGGTCGGGGAACGGCTGCAGCCACGGCAGGTCGGGCCGCGCCGGGAGGAAGTGATCCGGATCCGAGGCGGGGCGCAGGTCGTGCGGCAGCATCCGCTGGGGCCGGCGGTCCAGCACGTCCAGGCAGGCGTTGGTCGCGATCCGGTACAGCCAGGCGCGGAACGTGGAGCGCCCTTCGAAGCCCGCCCGCCCCTTCCACGCGCGCAGGAACGTCTCCTGCACCATGTCCTCCGCGTCGTCGAACGAGCCGAGCATCCGGTAGCAGTGCACCCTCAGCTCGCGGCGGTGCGGCTCCACGATCGCGGCGAACGCCTCCTCCTCCCCCGCGGTCTCCGTCTGGTGTGTCGCGGTGTCCTCGTTCACCGGCCGTCCCCCTCCGCGTGTCCCGCCTCGCCGATACGAACGGTACGACGGCCGCGGCGCCCCTGACTCATCGGCGCCGGACGCGCGAGGTCCCGCCCTCTCCCGGGGGAGAGCGGGACCAGGCGTCGTCACACGCCTCTCAAGAGCAGGAGGGCTTCGTCACTTGGCCGGCTCGAGGGCCTCCTTGCCGTAGACCTTGAGCTCCTGCTCGTCGTCGCCCTGCGGGCCCTTGGGCGTACGGCGCATGCGTTCCTTGAGTCGCTCGACCATCGTGTACAGGGTCGGCACCAGGACCAGCGTGAGCAGCGTCGAGGAGACCAGGCCTCCGATCACGACGATCGCCAGCGGCCGGGAGATGAACCCGCCCGACCCCGTCACGCCCAGCGCCATCGGCGTCAGCGCGCAGATCGTGGCGATCGCGGTCATCAGGATCGGGCGCACGCGCCGCCTGCCGCCCTCCAGGACCGCCTCCACGATGCCCAGCCCCTGCGCGCGGTACTGGTTGATCAGGTCGATCAGCACGATCGCGTTGGTGACGACGATGCCGATGAGCATCAGCATGCCGATCAGCGCCGGCACGCCCAGCGCGGTGCCGGTCACCAGCAGCAGCCCGATCGCGCCGGTCGCGGCGAACGGGATGGACACCAGCAGGATCAGCGGCTGCACCAGGCTGCGGAACGCCGCCACCATGATCATGAAGACGATCGCGATCGCCAGGAGCATGGCCAGGATGAGAGAGGAGAAGGCCTCCTGCTGGTCGGAGCTGGCCCCGCCGAGCTTGTAGGTCACTCCGGCCGGCAGCGTCAGCGTCTTCATCTTCTCGGTCACCTTGGCGGTGATCGCCCCCAGGTTGGAGGCGTCGGCCGCGCCGGACACGGTCGCCGTCCGGTCGCCGTCCTGCCTGGTGATCTGCGTCGGCCCGTCGCCCTTGACCACGTCGGCGACGTCGCTCAGCTTGATCAGGCCACCGGCCGTGGGCAGCTGGATCTTCTTGATCGCCGCGATGTCCTCGGGGGCGTCGCCACCGCGCAGCACGACGTCGCTGGAGCGGCCGTCGATGTCGATCGAGCCGATCGGGGCGCCGCGGAACGCCTGGGCGACCAGCTGGCCGACGCCCGCCTCGGTCAGGCCCTTGGCCGCCGCCTTCTCGCGGTCCACGTGGACCTCGACCCTCGGGGCGCTGTCCTCCAGGTTGGAGGCCACGTCGCGGAGCCCGCCGACCTGAGCCATCGCGTCGCGCACGGTGGTGCCCGCCGCCTTCAGCAGGGCGGGGTCGGAGCCCTGCAGGACCACCTGGACCTGGTTGGAGTTGAGCCCGCCGCCGCCGCCTCCGCCGACCGTGACGTCGCCGATGCCCTGCAAGGTCTTGAACCGGTCGCGCAAGCTGTCCTCCAGCGCGGCGGAGTCCGTGCCCTCCTTGAGGCTGATCGAGTACGACGCGCGGTCGGAGCTGGCGCCCACCCCGCTGAAGAACTGGTTGCCGCCGCCGACGGTCACCTGGTAGGACTTCACGCCCTCGGTGGCCCGCAGGACGTCCTCGATCTTCTTGGCCGCCGCGTCGGTCGTGGCCAGGTCGGTGCCGACCGGCATCCGCTGGCTGACCTGGGTGGTGTCGTTGCCGGGGTTGTCCAGGAAGTTC
Organism: Microbispora sp. NPDC049125; assembly: GCF_040802045.1. Taxonomy (NCBI): domain Bacteria; kingdom Bacillati; phylum Actinomycetota; class Actinomycetes; order Streptosporangiales; family Streptosporangiaceae; genus Microbispora; species Microbispora sp. NPDC049125. Next base: position 39,443 of record NZ_JBEZDW010000009.1, read on the forward strand.
GTGCGCACGTTGCCTGCGAGCGCCATGGTCCCCGCGAAGACGGCCAGGCTGATCAGCAGGGTGATCAGCCGTCGCCTGGTCGCGAACCGCAGCACCGGCAGGTAGGCGCGCTGCAGCGGGCTGCGCAGCTCCTTGTGCTCAGCCTCCTCGCGTGCGGCCCGCGCCTGCTGCGGCGTCAGGCGCGGCGCCTTGAGGAACCAGTACGCCAGGACCGGGATGATGGTCAGCGCGACCAGCAGCGACGCCAGCAGCGCCACGGTCACCGTGACGGCGAACGGGGTGAACAGCTGGCCGACAAGGCCGCCGACGAACGCGATCGGCAGGAACACCGCCACCGTGGTGAGCGTCGAGGCCGTCACGGCGCCCGACACCTCCCGCACCGCGGTGAGGATCGCCTGCCGTTTCTCCTCGCCGTACGTCAGGTGCCGCTTGATGTTCTCCAGCACGACGATCGAGTCGTCGACCACCCGGCCCACGGCGATCGTCAGCGCGCCCAGCGTCAGCAGGTTCAGCGAGTAGTCGCCCAGCCACAGCGCGATCAGCGCGATCATCACCGACATCGGGATCGACACCGCCGTCACCAGGGTCGACCGGACCGACAGCAGGAAGACCAGGATCACCACGACGGCGAACGCCAGGCCGAGCAGGCCCTCGGTGGCGAGGTCGTCGATGGACCGCTCGACGTAGGGAGCCTGGTCGAACACCACGGTCAGCTCCGCCACGTCGCCCAGCGCGCGGGTGAGGCCCGGCAGCTTGGCGTTCACGTCGTGGGAGATCTGCACGGCGTTGCCGTCCGGCATCATGCTGACCGACACGCCCAGGCTGGGCCGGCCGTTGGTGCGGGTGAGCGTGGTCGCCGCGGCGTCCTTGACCTCGATGTCCGCCACGTCGCCGAGCTTGACCGGCTTGGGCGCCGGCGCCTTGCGGGGCGCCTGCCCCGGCAGGCCCTTGGCCGCGCCCTGACCGGCGGCGCTCCGGCCCGCCTGACCCGCGGCCTGACCGCCCGCCCCTTGACCGCCCGCGGCGCTCGTAGCGGACGAGGCCGCTGACGCGGGAGCGAGGTAGAGGCCCTTGAGGTCGTCGACCGTACGGACCGCGTCACCGGTCTGCACCGTGAGGGTCCGGGAGTCCTCCGTGAGCGTGCCCGCCGGGATCGCCACGCCGTTGGACCGCAGCAGGTCGGCGACGGCCGACGCCGACAGCCCCCGCTTGGCCAGGTCGGCCTGGCGCGCGGTGATGATCACCTGCTTCTCGCGGGCGCCGCTCACCGTGACGTCCCGGACGCCGGTGATCGACTGAAGCTCCGGCACCATGATGCGTTCGAGCTTCTCGAACATGCCGTGCTGGTCCCCGTCGCCGCTCACCGCGATGTTCATCACCGGGATGTCGTCGAAGCCACCCGCCACGATCTGCGGATCGACGTCCGAGGGCAGTTGCGCCTTGACCCGGTTCACGGCCTGCTGCATCTTGCCGACCATGTCGTCGACGTCGGTGCCGAAGTCGTAGGCCACCTGGACCTGGGCCGTGCCCTCCTTGGACGTGGAGGTGATGTCGGTGACACCGGGCAGGCCCTGGAAAGCGCTTTCGAGCGGCTTGGTGACCTGCTCCTCCACGATCTCGGGAGCCGCTCCCGGATAGCTCGCCACCGCGAACGCCATCGGGAACTCCAGCGACGGGAAGAGCTGTTGCTTGAGCGAGGGGATCGCGAACACGCCCAACGCGCCGAGCACAAGCGCAATCATCATCACGAGACTGCGATTGGCGAGGCTCAGCCTGGCCAGGGAGGTCATCTGGCGAGCTCCAATCGGGGGAATAGTTTGGGACACCTTAACACTTCGCCTGAGCCGAACATTTAGCGGGAGGATTAACTACTGGTAACCTCTCCCTTCGAGAGGTGATCGTGAACGACTGTCGAGCAGAGGGCCGGCCGGAGGGCCACACCGATGAGCGGGAACAGCTCATCCAACGGCTGACGGAGCTGCAGAAGAACCTCGGCCGCCTGTTCGCCCGGGACCGCTCGATGCCGCTGCTGGCCTCCACCTTGACGATGCAGCAGCTCAAGGTCGTCATGTACCTGTCGTTCGCCGGCTCCACCTCCGGCCAGGACCTCGCTCGCCACCTCGGCGTCGGCCTCGGCACCGCCACCGGGATCGTCGACCGGGTCGTCGCCCGGGGGCTGGTCGCCCGCCGGGAGGACCCCCACGACCGGCGCGTCCGGCGCGTCGAGCTTACCGACGCCGGTCGTCGCCTCGTCACCGAGATGCTGGACGCCGGACAGTCCAGCTACATCCGCATCCTCAACCGCCTCGACACCACCACCCTGCGGGACCTGGAAAGCGCCATGGACAGGGTCTTCCAGGCGATCCACGACATCGACGACGACGTCCCCGAGGGCTCCCCTCCCACCGCGTAGAGCTCGGCGGCGGCCTGCTACCTTGCCGCGCTATGTCGTCCTACATCGAGGAACTGTTCTCGCTCACCGGCCGCGTCGCGCTGATCACCGGGGGCAGCTCCGGCATCGGGTACGCCATCGCCGAGGCCCTCGGCCGCTCGGGTGCGGCCGTCGTCCTCGTCGCACGCCGCGAGAAGGAGCTGGCGCGGGCCGTCCACACGCTGGAGGCCCACGGGGTGCGCGCGGCGGCCGTCAGCGCCGACCTGGGCGACCGCGCCGCCGTGGCCCGCGTCTGCGCCGAGGCCGCCGGCTTCTTCGGCGAGATCGACATCCTCGTCAACGACGCCGCCAACAACATCCGGCGGCCCATGGAGCAGCTCACCCCCGGCGACTACGACGAGACGATCGCCGTCAACCTCACCGCCCCGTTCCTGCTCGGCCAGCACTTCGGGCCGCGCATGGCCTCCAACGGCTGGGGCCGCATCATCAACATCGGATCCCAGCAGTCGATCAGCGCCTTCGGCGACAGCGGGGTCTACGGCGCGGCCAAGGCGGCCATCTGCGGCCTGACCCGATCCCAGGCCGAGGCATGGTCCAAGGCGGGCGTCACCAGCAACACCATCATCCCGGGCTTCGTGCTCACCCCGCTGACCGAGCCGGCCCAGGCCGTCCCCGGCCGGGTCGAGGCGCTCGCCGCCCGATCGATGACCGGCCGCAACGGCATCCCCGCCGACTTCGCCGGCGCCGCCGTCTTCCTGGCCGGCGACGCGTCCGCGTACGTCACCGGCCAGGCCATCTGCGTCGACGGCGGCTTCAGCGTCCACTGACCCCGGCCCGCCGTCCCCATCCGCGCGGTCTCCGGCGTGGACACCGGCTGGGACGGCCGGGTCATTTGCGGCGGACCACCCGGTGACCCGTGCCCTCATGCCACATTTCGACGACAAGGTGCTCCCCCGCCTCGTCCACCTTGGTCAGCACGACCTCCGACACCTCCACCCGGAACAGGTGGGAGTCCTCATCGGCGGGGAGGCCGAAGCGCTCCCGCGCCACCGGATCGGTGATCTCCACGGCCCGGCCCGCCAGCTTCGCGTCACCGCTCCACGCGGCCGGATTCGCCTCATCCGGGTCCTCGGACGCGCTGTGGATCGCCACCCGGGGGTCCCTCCGCAGGTCCAGCGCCTTCATCGCCCCCTGCATGGACCCCAGCCACACCTCGCCGTCCTTGAACTCCACCTCCGTCCCGCTGATCCGCGGGGACCCGTCCTTGCGGAGGGTCGCCATCGTCTTGTGCTTCCCCTTCCCCATGATCGCCAGGACGCGGGCGGCCAACTCGGGGACCTGTTTCTCGATCTCTCGCCATGAAGTCATGCCGCCCATCGTGCCGGTCGTCACCGACAGTTCCAGCCCCGGCGGCTCCCTGGAGCCGCCGCCAGATCACCCCCGGCGTCCGGGACCCCGCTTGACTTAGAGCGCGCTCCAACTCCCAGACTGGGATTCATGGACGAGGGGATGACGATCGCGCAGGTCTCCGAGTGCACCGGCCTCACCGCTCACACGCTCCGCTACTACGAGCGCACGGGCCTGCTGCTCCAGCCGCCGCCCCGGGGCGGCAACGGCCACCGGCGCTACACCGAACGCGACGTCGGGTGGGTCCGCCTCCTCACCCGGCTGCGGGCGACCGGCATGCCCATCACCGGCATGCGCCGCTACGCCGAGATGGCCCGCGAGGGAAGGGACACCTACGCCGCACGCAAAGAGCTGCTCGAGGCGCACCGGGCCGACGTCCTCGCCAGGATCGAGCAACTCAGGGACGACCTCGCCCTCATCGAAAACAAGATCAACACCTACGACAAGCTCATGGGAGAACTGTGAAGCAGCACACGCTCGGCCAGGGCCTGCGCACGTCAGCCCTCGGCCTCGGTTGCATGGGGATGAGCGAGTTCTACGGCCCCGGCGACGACGGCGAGTCGATCGCCGTCGTCCACCGGGCGCTCGACCTCGGGATCACCTTCCTCGACACCGCCGACATGTACGGGCCGTTCACCAACGAGCAGCTCGTCGGCAAGGCCATCGCGGGCCGCCGCGACGAGGTGGTCCTCGCCACAAAGTTCGGCGTCGAGCGCCGGCCGGACGGCACCCGCCTCGGCATCAACGGACGTCCCGAGTACGTACGCCGGGCCTGCGACGCCTCTCTCGGCCGCCTCGGCGTCGACCACATCGACCTCTACTACCAGCACCGCGTCGACCCGGACGTCCCGGTCGAGGAAACCTGGGGCGCCCTCAAGGAGCTGGTCGAGGCCGGCAAGGTCCGCCACCTCGGCATCTCCGAGGCCGCCCCGGCGACCGTACGCCGGGCGCACGCCGTCCATCCGATCACCGCCGGCCAGTACGAGTACTCACTGTTCACCCGGGGCATCGAGGAGGAGCTGCTGCCGACGTTCCGGGAGTTCGGCATCGGCCTGGTCGCCTACAGCCCGCTCAGCCGCGGAATCCTCACCGGCGCGTACGCCGATCAGGACGCGCTCGCCGCCGACGACTTCCGCCGCGCCAACCCGCGCTGGCAGGGTGACAACTTCGCCGCCAACCAGGCACTCGCCGCCAAGGTCGGCGAGGTCGCCGTGTCGCTCGGCGCCACGCCCGCGCAGGTCGCCCTCGCCTGGGTGATCGCCCAGGGCGACGACGTCGTGCCGATCCCGGGCACCAAGCGGGTCGGCCGCCTGGAGGAGAACGCCGCCGCGACCGAGATTCAGCTCACTTCCGAGCACCTTGAGGTCCTCGGAAGTCTCGCGCACGGTGTCGCCGGCGACAGGTACGACGCTGGAGGCATGCGCGCCCTCAACGGCTGACAGTGACGACACAGGACGAACCGCCACCCCGGGAAGATCGCCGGGGCGGCGGTTCGTCCTGTTGGGTTTGGTTGATTTTGTGATTGAGCAGGTTCTTGAAACGAGCCAGCGCCTTTACAAAGTAAATCTGGGGTACGGGATGAAAGACCCTCCCGGGTTTCCGTACTCCGCGGACGCCTCGTCCAATCGGCCGCCGGCCGCTGTGCGCTTCCCTCCCCCACCGCCGGCGTCCGGGCCGGCAGGCGGTGGCTCTCCCCCGCCCCGCCGACGGTCATCGTGCGTCGAGCGCGACGCGCAGTCCCAGGGCGATGAGGACCGCCCCCGACACCTGCTCCAGCCGCCGCCGTACGGCGGGCCGGCGCAGCACCGCTCCCGCCCGGCCCAGCGCCCAGATGACCCCCATGTACCAGACGAGATCGACGGCCACCCAGAGCACGGCGAGCAGTGTCAGCGTCAGGGGCACGTTCACCCCCGGCGGCACGAACTGCGGGAGGAACGAGATCGCGAAGACGGCCGCCTTCGGATTGGCCCCGCACGTGGCCACCCCGAGGACGTACGAGCGGCGCCACCCCCGGACGGCCGGGTCCGCCGCGGCGTCCGCATCCCCCATCCGGCCGGCATCGCGGGCGGCCGCACCCCGGGACCGCCACAACGACTGGGCGCCCATGACGACCAGGATCACCGCGCCGACCGCCTTCATGACTCCGTACGCCACCTCGGAGGCCAGCACCAGCGCCGACAGCCCGAATACGGCGGCCATCGCCCACAGGAAGATGCCGGTCTCGTTGCCGGCGACGGCGGCGACGCCCGCGGGACGGCCCTCACGGAGCGTCTGACGCATGATCACCGCCGTGCTCACGCCGGGGATCATCGCGAGGAACAGGCAGGAAACGATGAATGCGAAAAGCAACACACGTTCATCGTTCCCACCCGGCGCGACCGTCGCAACCGCATTCCCTGGACGGGCCGCCGGGTCACTTCGCGGACGAGGTCTCCCGGGATCCGGCCGAACCTCCTGCGGCCTCGATCGCCTGCTTCATCTCCGATGCGCCGCGTGCGACGCGAATGCGGATCTCGGCGGCTCGCGCGTGCGGCAGCACGTCGGTGATCCAGATCAGACGGCCCGCCTCGCCGCCCTCAGGGCGGACTTCGAACGACGCGTGGTGGTGCTCGAGCGGGGGCCGCGCGCCTTCGACGACGGAATAGGCCAAGCGGCGGGAGTCATCGTCGATCGCGACGATCAGCTCGCGGACGACGTGCCCGCCGGGAAAGGTCAGGAACCGCTGGTCGCCCTCCAGCCGGGTGTCCGTCACACGGCCCGGCAGCAGGCGCTCGTGCACGGCTCCGACGTCGCGCAGCACCTCCCAGATGTGCTCGGGGGACGCGTCGATGACGATCTCGTGGCGGATGGAGGCCATGACGCCGGGAACTCCTCTCGGGATGGGGCGGTTCGGGATGGGGCGGTGCCGCCCGCCGCGGGTGCGCGGACGCCGGGCTCACCAACGCCTCTCACGTCTTCGGCACATGCCATTGGAGCGTTGTCTCACGGCTCGACCTGGGCCCTCATCGGCTGCCGGGGAGAGGCGCGGGCCTCGTGACAGCCGCGCACAGTGAGGCGGGTCTGTCCTGGGCCGGCGTGGTCATGGCTGGTGTCCGATCTGGCGCAGATGGTCCGCGAGGCGACGCTGGTTCGCGGCCAGCCGCAGGCACAGGTCGCGCAGAGCGGCCAGGTCTCCGGGAGCGAACCCGTCGAACATCGCCCGCATGGCGAGCTGGGACGGCCTGCGGAACGCCTCCATCCACGCCCGCCCGGCGGATGTGATCTCGGCCAGAACCGAACGCCGATCCTTCGGGTCGGCGACCCGGCGAACCAGCCCGTCACGCTCCAGCGTGTCGACCAGGCCGGTGACGTTGCGGGAGCTGACCCCGGCGGACCGGGCCAGCTCACCGATGCTGATCCCCCGCTCGCTGCCGTTGAGGCGGACCAGCAGGTCGAGCGCGCCCGCGCTGACCCCCCGCCCCTCAGAGCCGTGGGCGCGCATCCGCTCGACGGCATGGCCCGCGGCGCGGACGGCGGCGCCCGCCTCGAAGACGAGCAGATCCGCGTCGTCATCGGTGAGCTGGGCCATCGCGGCCCTGACTCGCGGGTCGTAGAGGAAGCCGTCGGAGTCGCTCTCGTAGGTATGTACGTCCTTCATTATGTTGCAGGAGAATAGTACGTACTTCTTACTTTGCCAATAGGCGCTCACCTGTCATCGACGGGCCGCGTCCCTCAGGCGTGGTGCCTCGCCCTGCCGACGGGGCCGGGCACCGCCGCGTCATGGCATCACGACGAGCCGCCTGCCTTTGAGGTCGGTCCGCTGCCAGGCGGTCTCGATGTCGCTCAGCGGGACCTTCTCCAGGTCGAAGGTGAGCTCGCCGGACCGCGTCCACGTCACGATCTGCTGGTACACCTCGTTCATGGTCTGGGGGTCGAGCCCCTTGGCCGCGCCGTAGATCTCCACGCCGGAGGTGCGCAGGCTCGACCCGGCGAGGGCGAGCTCGGCGCCGGCCGACTCTCCGATCTGCACCACCCGGGTCGGCTTGCCGAACGCGAACGACCGCGGCACCAGCGCGCGCAGCAGGATCTCGCTGGGCCTGCCCCACAGGTAGTCCACCACGACGTCGTAGCCGTCCCCCCTGGCGTCGAGGTACGCCTGCGCCAGAGTCTCGTCGGAGACCGCGGTGTTGATCACCGTGTCCGCCCCGATGACCCGCACCTCGCGCAACTGGTCGTCGTCGCGGCCGGTGGCGACGATCCGGCCGGCGCCCAGCAGCCGGGCCACCTTGACCGCGAGCCGCCCGGCGACCCCGGTGGCGCCCTGCACCAGCACCGTCTCCCCCGCAACGATCCCCGCGGCCGTTTTCATCGACATCGCGGTGACGGCCGAGGCCATCACGGTCGCCACGGCCGGGTCGACGCCGTCGGGGATCGGCACATAGGAGCCCTGGGGTACCACGGTCTTCTCCGCGAGCGCACCGTAGGGCAGGCGGATGTCACCGAACCCGACGAGCGTGCCGTCCGGGAGGGCGCCGACGCCGTCGAAGGCAGGGATCGCCGGAAACCCGCCGATGTACTTCTCGCCGGCGTAGTGCGTGCCGGCCGCGATCGCCTTGTCGACGTTCTCGACGGCGACCGCCTTGACGTCGATGATCACCTCGCCGTCGCCGGCCACCGGATCGGGGAAGTCCTCATAGCGCGGGATGCCGCCGATCTCGTGGAGCACCGCCGCCTTCATCGCAGCTCCTGCCCGAACAAGCGGGCGATCCGCGTCTGCCATGCCGCCAGGACGCGGGGCGGACGGGCCGCAGAGTGGTTGAACCCGTGGTGATGCGAACGGTGGTGCGTGAGCGATTGCCGCCGCCCATGGCCGTGGCGGGCCCGGCCCTGGTGCCCGGCCGGCTGGCCGTGGCGGGCGTGGCCTTGGTGGCCGGCCGGCCGCTCGGTGTGCGCGGGAATCCCCGGAATGCGATGGGTCGCCCAGTGCAGCAGGTCGCGGAGCGAGTGCCGGTCTCTCATCGTTGCCTCCCTGATGCGTACGTCTCTATCACTGATAGAGGACTCTAGCACTGATAGAGTCCGGATGGGAGGTGCCGGAATTGGCCCTGGACAGACAGCGGATCGTCACCGAGGCCGTCGCGCTACTGGACGCCGAGGGGCTCGACGGCGTGACCACGCGCAAACTGGCCGCCCGGCTCGGCGTACGGTCGCCGACTCTTTACTGGCACATCCCGAACAAGGCGGCGCTGGTCACCGCGATCGCCGAGGCGATCCTTGAGCAGCAGTTCCCCGAGATGGCGTCGCCCGAGCCGGAGGAGTGCTGGCAGGACTGGCTGATCGGCCTGGCCGGACGGCTGCGGCGCGCATTGCTGGCCCACCCGGACGGAGCCCGGATCATCGCGGCCTCCCAGCTGTCCCTCAAGATGGCCGCCATCTCCGAACTGGCGATGAGCACACTGGTCGGGCGGGGCATTCCGTTGCGGCAGGCTCGCCTGATCGTGCTGACGGTGTTGCGCTTCACCGTCGGCTACGTCCTGGAGGAACAGGCCGGCCGCCCCGACGCGGACGCCCTGGACGGCTTCGACATGGCCGCGTACGCCACGGCGTACCCCACCGTGATGGCCGGCGTGACCGAGTACTTCCAACCCGGCCGCACCGCCGACGACCTGTTCCGCGATTGCCTGGAACAGATCATCCATGGCCCTGCCGCGCAGTCCGGCCCCACATCCTGACCGGTCAGCCGCTCCACGGGCGAGTGATCCGCCGGCTTCTCCGGCAGGACAGGGCCGATCACGGTGTGATCAGCTTCCGGACGCTGCGCCTGGTCCGGTGACGCCGTACATGCGGGTGAGCTGTGAAACCGTGTCGGCCATCAGGGCGCGCAGCTCCGGGGGCTCCAGCACCTCCACGGAGCCGCCGAGCCTCAGGAGCTGCCACGTCGCGTGGCGGACCGATTCGATCGGGATCGTCAGGCGCAGCCAGCCGTCGGCTTCGGTGACGGCGTCGGCCAGGGCCTTTTCCGTGACGTCGGCGCCCAGCGTGTAAGCCAGCAGCTCGCGCCGGTCGGGCACGAGCCGGATCACGGCCTGCGCGGTGTACATGCGCGAGGCGAAGTCGGCGGCGAACTGCCGCCAGAACTCCACGAGGTCGAACCCCTCGGGCCGCTCGAAGCGCTTGTCGAGCACCTCCGCGGACATGATCCGGCCGACACGGTAGGTCCGCACACTGCCGGCGCAGGCCGCCGCCAGATACCACGAGCCGCCCTTGAGGATCAGGCCGTACGGATGCACCATCCGCTCCACCTCGGCGGGACCCCATCTGCGGTAACGGAACCGCACGACCCGGTCCTCCCAGACCGCCTCGGCGATGTCCATGAGGAACGGCGCGTCGTCGGCGCTCCGGTACCAGCCCGGCACGTCGAAGTGGAAGCGCTCACGCATCCGGGCGGCCTGCGAGCGCGGCTCGGGCGGAAGCGCCGCGAGCAGCTTCAGCTCGGCCGCGGCCGCCAGATCCGCCAGTCCCAGCTCGGCGGCCGGCCCCGGCAGGCCGGCCAGGAACAGCGAGGACGCCTCCGCCGCCGTCAGCCCGTTCAGCCGGGTGCGGTAGCCGTCGAGAAGCCGGTAACCCCCCAGCGGGCCGCGGTCCGCGTAGACCGGCACCCCCGCCGCCGACAGCGCCTCCACGTCCCGGTAGACCGTGCGGACCGACACCTCCAGCTCTTCGGCGATCTCGGAGGCCGTCAGCCTGCCGCGGGTCTGGAGGAGAAGGAGGAGGGACAGCAACCGGCTGGCACGCATGGCAACCAGTCTGCCACCTTTACATTGTAGATTTAGTTGCATACCTAACATCGGTCATGTTCAAATGAACGCATGGAAAGTGCCGACCGTATCCGTGCGATCATGACCGCGCTGCGCACCTCCGACAGCGTCTCAGTGGCCGAGCTCGCACTGGCGTACGGCGTGTCCGAGATGACGATCCGCCGCGACCTGGACGAGCTCGCCCAGCAGGGTGTCGTCCGCCGGGTCCGCGGCGGGGCCCTCAGCCTGCTGCTCCGCGGCGAGGAGCCGCCGTTCGGCGTCCGCGAGCGGGAGGCGGTGGAGGCCAAGCGCCAGATCGGCGCGGAGGTCGCGAGCCTGCTCTCCGACGGAGAGGCGGTGCTGCTGGACGGGGGCACGACCGTGCTGGAGGTCGCCAGAGCTCTGCGTGACCGGCGCCTGACCGTGCTGCCGCTCGCGCTCCAGGCGGCGCTGGAGCTGACCGGCGCTCCGCGCGTCCGGCTCGTGCTGCCGGGCGGGGAGGTGCGCCCCGGCGAGCTGAACTTCGTCGGCCCGCTCACCGAGGCCTCGCTGAAGGCTCTCCGGTTCGACACGGCCGTGATCGGATGCTGCGGGCTGTCGGCCGAACACGGGCTCACCGCGCACGACCTTCCCGAGGTCGCCATCAAGCAGGGCGCCATCGCCTCGGCCCGCCGGGTCATCGCGGTCTGCGACTCCGGCAAGTTCAGCCGGGCCGCGTTCGGCGCGGTCTGCCCGCTGGACAGGCTCGACGTGGTCGTCACCGACGACCACATCCCCCGCGACCAGCACGACGCCCTCACCGCCGCCGGCGTGGTCGTCCGCACCGTCCCCGGCTCCGCCGTCCCCGTCAATTGACCCCCGGCGCCCCCTGAGTCGACGGCCCTCCGGCCAGGCCCCCGAGGGCACATCGACCTCTGGGCCTGTTGACGCGCGGAACGGCGACGGGAGCTTCCCGGCCTAACCCGCACGACACGGACCGCCCCTCCCCCACTCTGGAGCGACGCGACATGGCGCTTACCGTCACCGACCGGCCGAGCCTGCTACGTGCCCGCGTGGCCGTCTACGGACTGTTCCTCCTCGCCGGCATGGCGATCGGCACCTGGACCGCCCGCATCCCCGCCATCAAGGGAGGCCTGCGCCTCAGCGACGGCGAGCTGAGCCTCGCCCTCCTCGGCATCGCCGCCGGCGCGATCACCGGCATGCAGGTGGTCGGCCGCCTCGTGGACCGGTACGGCAGCTACCGCACCGCGGTCCCGATGGCGATCGCCCAGGGCCTGGCGCTCGTGCTCCCCGCCCACGCTCCCGGGCTGCCGGCCCTCGCGGTGGCGCTGTTCCTGTTCGGCGCGGTGCACGGCACGCTCGACGTCGCGATGAACGCCAACGCCGTCGTCGTCGAGCGCGCGTACGGCAGGCCGATCATGTCCTCCTTCCACGCCGTCTTCAGCGTCGGCGGATTCGCCGGAGCGGCGGCGGGCGGCCTGTTCGCCCACGCGAAGGTGGATGCGGGCACCACGTTCGCCGTGGTGGGGGCCGTCATCCTGCTCATCTCCCTGCTCAGCGCCCGGTGGGCGATCCGTGACAACGCGGGCCCGCAGGCCGGCGTGAGCACGGGCGCCGGCGGTCACCCCGGGGAACGACCGGCTCGGCGGCGCCTGGGTCCCGGGGTGCTGTTCCTCGGCGTCCTCGCGTTCTGCTGCCTGGTGGGCGAAGGCGCCTCCGCCGACTGGAGCTCGGTCTACCTGCGCGAGAGCCTGGGCTCCTCCGACGGGTTCGCCGCCGCTGCCTACGCCTCGTTCTCGATCATGATGACGGCGGGACGCTTCGCCGGGGACCGGCTCGCCGCGCGGCTGGGGAGGGTCACGCTGGTCCGCTGCTGCGGCGGCCTGGCCGGCGCCGGGCTGGGGGTGTCGCTCCTGGTCGGGCACCAGACGGCCGGTGTGATCGGGTTCGGCCTGTTCGGAGCGGGGCTGTCGTGCATCATCCCTCAGGTGTTCTCCGCCGCCGGTCACCGCGACCCGGCCCAGTCCGGACGTGCCCTCGCCGCGGTGGCGAGCCTCGGCTACACGGGATTCCTCGCGGGCCCCGTCCTGATCGGCGGCCTGGCGGAGCTCGTCACCCTCCCCTACGCGCTGTTCGTTCCCGCCGTCCTCGCGCTGTTCGTCGCCCTCGCCGCGCCCGCGCTGCGGTCTCCCCGGCCCGAAGATCCGGCCGGAACACCGGCCGGAACACCAGCCGAGACACCGGCCCAGACGATGGCCCGTGCAGGCTCGGCCGATACGGACGCGGGGCTTGATCGGCAACCGAACGGACAGTGACGTCAAGGAGCCCGCTCTCCCCAGGCGGAGCGTCCTTCAGGTCGACAGGGTGTGGGCCAGGCCGATGGCGACGCCGCCGGCGATGTACCAGGCGTTGTTGAGCCTGGTCTTCCACAGCAGCGCCAGGGTGGCCAGGGCGATGGCGGCGGTGAGGGGGTCGACGATGGCGGTCCGGCCCAGTTGGAGGGAGACGCCGGCCATGAGAGCCAGGGCGGCGGCGTTGAGACCGTCGAGCAGGGCGGAGGTCCAGGCGCTGGAGCGGAGTCTGTCGGTGAGCCTGGTGAGCAGGCCGACGAAGACGAAGGAGGGCAGGAAGATCGCGACGGTGGCCAGGAAGGCGCCGAGGGGGCCGGCGATGAGGTAGCCGATGAAGGTGGCCGTGGTGAAGACCGGGCCGGGGGTGACCTGGCCGACGGAGACGGCGTCGATGAGTTGCCGGCTGGTGATCCAGCCGAGCCGCTCGACGAAGTCGCCGCGCAGGAAGGCCAGCAGGACGTAGCCGCTGCCGTACAGCACGGACCCGATCTTCAGCATGGCGAGGAACAGCTGCGCCGGCCGGCCCCCGGCGAGATCGGGGAAAAAGGGGGAGCCCATGCTGAGGAGCGGAAGCATCCCGTACGCGGTCCCCTGGCGGCGGCCCACGTGGGCCGCCGCCGCGAGCAGCGCGCCGGCGGCCATCACGACCAGTTCGTTGACGCCGAGCAGGTAAGCGGCCAGGGCGGCGACGGCCAGCAGCGCGAGCCACACGTTCTTGATCGCTGTGCGGAGCAGGCCGAGCAGCGCGTGCGCGATGATCGCGATCACCGCCGGGACGATGCCGTACAGGATGCCCGCGACGGCCGGTGTCGTCCCGTAGGTGACATAGGCCCAGGCCAGACCGGTGACGATCAGCGCGGCAGGGAGGATGAAACAGACGCCGGCGGCCAGCAGGCCACGCCACCGTGCGCGGTCGAAGCCCAGATGAATGGCCAGCTCGGTGGAGTTGGGGCCGGGGATCAGATTGGTGGCGCCCATCAGGTCGACGAACCGCTCGTCGCTGACCCAGCCGCGGCGCCGTACCAGCTCATCCCGCATCATCGCGGTGTGCGCGGCCGGGCCGCCGAAGGCGATGGTCCCCAGCTTGAGGAACAGCAACGCCACCTCCCGCACCGCACGCCAGGACGCCTTGCCGCCCGCGGAGTCGCCGGCCGGATCGCCGGCGGGTTCTTCGTCTGCCACTGTCGCTCTTCCCCCTGGTCGTGCGGATCTCCGGCGTGACGTCCCGCACCTGGGCCGAGGTGGACGGCCCGCGAGCAGGCCGGCCACCTCGCCAACCCAGTACATCAAACTGGTTTGATGTATTATCGCGGCGTGGTGACACCGGCTCAACCCGCGCCGGCCTTCGTACGGCTGGCCGGCCATCCGCTGCGGTGGCGGCTGCTGACCGAGCTGGCCACCAGCGACTACCGGGTACGCGAACTGGTGGACCGGGTCGGCCACCCGCAGAACCTGGTGTCCTACCACCTGCGCCTGCTGCGCGACGGCGACCTGGTCACCATGCGACGCAGCAGCGCCGACGCCCGCGACAGCTACTACCACCTGGACCTGGACCGCTGCGCCCACGCCCTGGCCGCCACCGGCCTCTCGCTGCACCCCGCACTCCGCCTCGCTCCGGCAGCGCCTCAGCCACCCCCGGCCTTCGCGCGCCCGCCCGCCGTCCTGTTCACCTGCACCGGCAACAGCGCCCGCTCACCGATCGCCGAAGCCCTGCTGCGCCATCATGGCGGCGGCCACGTCGAAGTCACCAGCGCGGGCAGCCACCCCCGGCCGCACCTGCATCCCGACGCCGTCCGGGCCCTGCGCGAGGGCTACGGCATCGACCTGCGGGACCAGCGCCCACGCCACCTGGACAGCCTGACCGGCCGCCACTTCGACCACGTCATCAGCCTGTGCGACAAGGTACGTGAGGTCTGCCCCGACTTCGGCGGCCACTCCCGGCGCATTCACTGGAGCATCCCCGACCCCGCCGCCGGGCAGGCCGGATACCCCGGCTTCACTCGCACCGTGGCGGAGATCGACACCCGTGTCCGCCACCTGCTCCCCGTCCTCACATCGCGAGAGGCCCAGCCATGACCACACCCGACCAGTTCGCCGTCGTCCGCTATCTCGTCGACGACGTCAGTGCGGCCGTCGCCTTCTACACCACCCACCTCGGCTTCACCCTGCGCCTTGACGCCGCGCCCGCCTTCGCCGACGTGGTACGCGGACCGCTGCGGCTCCTGCTGTCCGGACCCGCCAGCTCCGGCGCCCGCGCGACACTCCCCGGCACCCCCGCCGGACGCAACCGCATCCACCTCGTCGTCGACGACCTCGACACCGAGATCAGCCGGCTCCGCGACGCCGGCTTGTCCTTCCACAGCGACGTCGTCTCCGGCCCCGGCGGCCGCCAGATCCTGCTCCCCGATCCCGCCGGCAACCTCGTCGAACTCTTCGAACCCGCCCACACTCCAGCCGCCACCCCACCGGCCCGAGCCTGACCGGCGCCCACCGCGACCGCGTCCGCGTCCCGAATCGCCTTCACGCAGCGCCCACGGAGATCGGTCAGGAGGAGGCGATGAACTGGTCGTACGCGAGCTTCGCCACCAGGGCGGCCACCACGCACAGCAGCACGATCCGCACGAACCCGGAACCCCGCTTCAACGCCATCCGGGCGCCGAGCTGGGCGCCGGCGATGTTGCAGACGGCCATGCCGAGCCCCAGCGCCCACAGCACGTGCCCCTGGGCGGCGAAGACGATCAGCGCGCCGAGGTTGGTGCCGGTGTTGATGACCTTCGCGGTGGCCGAGGCGTGGACGAAGTCCATCCCGAGGATCGAGGTGAAGGCGATCAGCAGGAACGTCCCCGTCCCCGGGCCGAGGATGCCGTCGTAGAAGGCGATGCCCACCCCGGCGGCCGCGACGGCCGCCAGGACCCGCGCGCCCGTCCTCAGGTGCGGGTGCGGCATCCGGCCGAAAGCCGGCCGCAGCGTCACGAACGCCGCCACCCCGATCAGCACGACCATGACCAGCGGTTTGAGCACCGCCGCGTCCAGCAGGGCCGCCGACAGCGCGCCCACCCCGGCGAACACCACCGCCAGCGCCCCGGCGGGCACGGCCACCGCCCGGTCGAACTTCGTCTTCCGGGCGTACGTCACGGCGGCGGAGGCCGTGCCGAAGATGGCCGCGGACTTGTTGGTGGCGAGCCCCTGGACCGGGGTGAGGCCGGCCAGGAGCAGCGCCGGGAGCTGCAGCAGGCCTCCCCCGCCCACGACGGCGTCGACCCACCCGGCGGCCAGGGCCGCGACGAGCAGGAGCACGATCTGACCGGCATGCATGTGGCGGGCCCCCTTTTGCCTCCGCTTGGCCCATGGAGACTATCGGGCGAGGCCCGGCTGCGGATCGCGCGGTCCAACGCCCCTCCGACCCCCGTTTCCGCCGGTGAGAGCCGCCGTGCGCCACGCCGGCCGGGGCCGCGCGCTCCCCTCAGCTCGTACGGGGCTCAGATCGGCCCGCGGCCGTCGTCGAGGTCGTCCGGCGCCGGGCTCCGGCTGCCGGAGCCGCTCGACGAGGGGATCGGGGACGGCTGCTGAGGCTCCGGCGTGGTCGGCACGGGCGGCGGGGTGGGCACGAAGTTCGTCGCCGGAAGGGGCCGCGGCGACGTCTGGCCGTCGCCGCCGCGGAACAGCAGCAGCCACAGCGCCGCCGCCATCACCAGCACGAGCGTGGCCAGCAGGGTCGACGCCAGCACGACCGACCGCCGCGACGACACCGGGGGCGGCGCCGGAGCGGGCGGCGCCGGCAGCGCCGGGCTGCGGTCGCCCAGCCAGTAGGGCACGAAGTCGGGCCCGTGCCGCTGGCCGATGAGCGTGCCCGACACCATCACCTGATCAAGGAAGCGCTCGGCCCCCGGCCCGCCCGGCACGTACGGCACGGCCACCCACGGCGCGTGCCCGTCCTCCATGGCCACCACGGGAGGCGTGTCCGCCCCGACCCGTCCCCTCACCCGGTCGACCAGCGAGGCCCCCCAGCCGCGGACGCCGGTGCGGTGGTGCCGCTCGGCGTTCCTGACGGCGGTGACGAAGCGGTCCCTGGCGGCGGCGTCGAAGGCCGCGCCGCTGGTGAGGACGGCCACGGACACCACCCGGCCGTCCGGGCCCTGCCCCAGGTAGACCAGCCCGGCCGGGGCCGTCTGGAGGCGCGCCTGCAGCACGTACGGCCCCAGGCGGGGCGGATCGCCGTACTGCAGCGGTGTGACCATCACCCCACATCAAAACACACCAGGCCGCGAGGAGTGTGGCACGCGGCCGGGCGGGCAAATGGGAGAGAAATGGATTCTCCCGCCGAGTCACGATTGAATAACGCGCATGACCGTTGCCCATGAACGCAGTGACCCGGAGCCCCGCAAGAGCATGACCGCACAGGAGACGACCGGAGACGGCGGGCCGGAGCTGGAGTCTCTGCGCGAGGCCCTGGCCGAGGTCCGGCGAGTCATCGTCGGCCAGGACCACATGGTGGAGCGGCTCCTGGTGGCGTTGCTCGCCCGCGGGCACTGTCTCCTGGAGGGAGTGCCCGGCGTCGCCAAGACGCTCGGGGCCTCGACGCTGGCCACCGTGGTGGGCGGCACTTTCGCGCGCGTCCAGTTCACCCCGGACCTGGTGCCGAGCGACATCGTGGGCACCCGCGTCTACCACCCCAGCACCGAGCAGTTCGACATCGAGCTCGGCCCGGTGTTCGTCAACTTCCTGCTGGCCGACGAGATCAACCGGGCGCCGGCCAAGGTGCAGTCCGCGCTGCTGGAGGTGATGGCAGAGCGGCAGGTGACGCTGGCGGGGCGCACCCATCCGCTGCCCAGGCCGTTCATCGTGCTGGCCACGCAGAACCCGATCGAGTCCGAGGGCGTCTACCCGCTGCCCGAGGTGCAGCGCGACCGCTTCCTGTTCAAGGTGCGGGTCGACCACCCCAGCGCGCACGAGGAGCTGGAGATCCTGCACCGGATGAGCGTCCGGCCACCGGTGCCGCGGCCCGTGCTCGATCCTGAGCGGCTGCTCGCGCTGCAGGACATGGCCGAGGAGGTGTCGGTCCACCAGCTCGTCGCCGACTACGTCGTACGGCTGGTCATGGCGACGCGCAACCCCGCCGACTACGGCCTGCGCGACCTGGAGGAGACCATCGAGATCGGGGTCAGCCCCCGGGCGACCCTGGGCCTCATCGCGGCCGGCCGGGCCCTGGCCCTGCTGCGGGGGCGCGACTACCTGCTGCCGGACGACGTCCGCGACGTGGCCGTCGACGTGATGTCCCACCGGCTGATGCTGACCTTCGACGCGCTCGCCGACGACGTGGACGCGAGCGACGTGGTCCGCAGGATCCTGCAGGCCGTCCCGCCGCCCCTCGTCGTGTGGAACCAGGGTCAGCGTTGAACGGCACGACGGGGGTGACGGGCCGATGAGCGGGCCGAGCCCCGACGACGCGCTGCGGCGCCTGGAGCTGACCGTGCTGCGGCGGCTCGACGGGCTGATGCAGGGCCGCCACCAGGGGCTGATCCCCGGCCCGGGCAGCGAGCCCGGCGACACCCGGACGTACGTGCCCGGCGAGGACGACGTACGGCGGATGGACTGGGCGGTGACCGCCCGCACGACCGTCCCCCACGTGCGGGACCTGGTGGCCGACCGGGAGCTGGAGACCTGGGCGCTGGCCGACCTGTCGGCCAGCATGGAGTTCGGCACGGCCGACGTCTCCAAGCGCGACCTGGTCATCGCGGCCGTCGGCGCCATCGGCATCCTGGCGGGACGGGTCGGCGACCGGTTCGGCGCGTACATCCTGCACGGTGAGGACGTGCACCGTTACCCGGCCAGGCCGGGCCGTCCGGCGCTCTACGCCCTGCTGCACTCGCTCCTCGGCGCGCCGCCGTCGGCGGGGTCGGTCGATCTGGGGCCTGCGCTGGAGATGATGTCGGCGGCCCATCGCAAGAGGGGGCTGCGCGTCGTCGTCTCCGACTTCCTGGAGGACCCCGGCTCCTGGGAGCGGCCGCTGCGCCGCCTGGCCGCCCGCCACCAGGTGCTGGCCGTCGAGGTGATCGACCCCAGGGAGCTGGAGCTGCCCGACATCGGGTTCGTCACGCTCACCGACCCGGAGACCGGCCGCTCCCGGGGCATCCGGCTGACCCGCCAGATCCGCGACCGGTACGCCGAGGCGGCGGCCGAGCAGCGGGAGACGACCCGGATCGCGCTTCGCCGCGCCGGGGCGGGGCATCTCGTCCTGAGGACCGACCGCGACTGGGTCTTCGACATCGCCCAGTTCGTGTTGCGGCAGCGGCGCGCCTCGCACCTGATGCGCCGCCTCGCCACCACCAGAGGAGCGGGCTCGTGACGTTTCTTTCCCCCGGCTGGCTGTGGCTGTTCGTCGCGGTGGCCGCCTTGGTGGCGGGGTACGTGGCGGTGCAGTTCGCCCGCCGCCGCTACACCGTGCGGTTCACCAACCTGGCATTGCTCTCCCTGGTCGCTCCCGAGCGGCCGGGGTGGCGGCGGCACATCCCCGCCGTGCTGTTCCTCGTGATGATGAGCCTGATGATCCTGGGGGCGGCCCGCCCGGCCGACGCCGTCAAGGTGCCCCGCGACCGCGCCACCATCATGATCGCCGTGGACGTCTCGCTGTCCATGGAGGCGGCAGACGTCGCGCCCACCCGGCTCGTGGCGGCCAAGGCGGCGGCCCAGCAGTTCGTCAACGACCTGCCGGAGCGGTTCAACGTGGGCGTGGTGGCCTTCGCCCGGTCGGCGGCGGTGGTGATCTCCCCCACCACCGACCACGCCGCCGTCACCACGTCGATCGCGAACCTGACCACCCGGCCGGGCACGGCGATCGGCGAGGCCGTGTTCAACTCGCTCGACTCGATCAGGTCGTTCGACCAGCGTGCCGTCAACGACCCGCCGCCGTCGGCGGTCGTGCTGCTGTCCGACGGCGACAACACCTCGGGCCGGTCGGTGAACGAGGCCATCGAGGCGTCCGTCGGCGCGAAGGTGCCGATCTCCACCATCGCGTACGGCACGCCGGAGGGCACGGTGACCATCGACAACCGTTCCGTTCAGGTGCCGGTCAACAAGGCGACGCTGAAGTCGCTGTCGGACGGCACGGGCGGCCGGGCCTACACGGCGGAGTCGGGCAGCGAGCTGCGGGAGGTCTACGCCCAGATCGGCACGTCGCTCGGCTTCAAGATCGTTCATCAGGAGGTCACCCAGCGGTTCGTCGTCGCGGCGGTCGTGGCGGGGCTGCTGCTCGGCGCCGCCGCCATGGTCCTCGGCTCGCGCATCCCCTGACCGTCGTCCACAGGCGGCCGCCGCGGGAGATCGGCGTCCCCGGGCGTTGGTACGTTTGGGCACGTGGCCCATTACTTCGAGGAGCGTCCCCAGGCGGCCAGCCGCCCCGGCACGGTCGCCCTGGTCCTCCCGGACCTGCACCTGCGCCTGGAGACCGATCGGGGCGTGTTCTCCCCCGACCGGATCGACCACGGCACCCGCGTGCTCCTGGAGAGCGTCCCGCCGCCCCCCGCGGACGGCGATCTGCTCGACCTGGGCTGCGGTTACGGGCCCATCGCCCTGACCATGGCGTCGAGGGCGCCGGCGGCGACGGTCTGGGCCGTCGATGTGAACCGCCGTTCGCTGGAGCTGTGCGAGCGCAACGCTAAGAGCGCCCGCCTTGACAAAGTAAGGTCGGTTCACGTCGACGAGGTGCCGCAGGACGTCAGGTTCCGGGCCATCTGGTCCAACCCGGCGATCCGCATCGGCAAGGAGGCCCTCCACGGGATGCTCACCCGGTGGCTCGACCGGCTGACCCCGGACGGCGCCGCGTACCTGGTGGTGCAGCGGCACCTCGGCTCCGACTCGCTGCAGCGATGGCTGAACGACCAGGGCCGGCCCACCTCCCGCCTCACCTCCCGCGCCGCGTACCGGGTGCTCGAGGTCGGCGCCCGACGAGAAGGAACCGTGAGCGACCGATGACCACGAGCGGCGAGCGCGCCACCACCACCAGCAGCGCGGGCGCGGGCACGAGCACAGGCGGCGAGCGGCCCGTGAGCGGCGCGAACCCGCGCAGGCAGCTCAGGCCGACCGATGTGAAGCGGCTCAACCGGACCTGGCGGCGCGGCACCGAGGCCCGGCTCGCACTGATCCTTGAGTCGGTGACCGGCCCGTTCAACATCGGGTCGATCTTCCGCACGGCGGCGGCGTTCGGGGCGGAGACGATCTGGCTGGCGGGCAACGCGACCCCGCCCACCAACCCGAAGGCGCAGAAGACGGCGCTGGGCACGGACCGGCTGGTGGAGTGGCACGAGCCCGTCCCGGTGGGCGAGGCCGTGAGGACCGCCAGGCAGGAGGGGTACACGGTCGTCGCGGTCGAGCTGACCGGCGACGCCGTCCCGCTGCACGAGGCCAAGCTGGACGGAGACGTCTGCCTGCTCCTCGGCGGCGAGGACCACGGCTGCTCCCCCGCGTCCCTGGAGGCGGCCGACGCCGTCGCCTACATCCCTCAGGTCGGCCGGGTCGGGTCGTTCAACGTGGCGGTGGCCGCCGCGATCGCGATGGCCGAGGTCAGACGGCAGGAATGGACGTCAATGGGCCGCCCGTGACCCAAATGTTCACCGCCGCGCGCTGACGTCCCGCCCCGCCAACCGGCATACTCCTGCTCGTGCACCGCCGTTTCGCGTTCCTCGACCATCCCGGGCCGCTCGCCTTCGCCCACCGCGGCGGAGCGGCCGAGGGCCGCGAGAACACCATGGCGGCCTTCTCCCGGGCCGTCGACCTCGGCTACACCTACCTGGAGACCGACGCCCACGCCACGTCGGACGGCGTCCTGCTGGCGTTCCACGACCACACCCTCGACCGGGTGACCGACCGGAGGGGACGCATCTCCGAGCTGCCCTACCGCGAGGTCAGCAAGGCGAGGATCGGCGGCCGGGACGAGATCCCGCTGATCGAGGACCTGCTCGGCACCTGGCCGGACGTCCGGGTCAACATCGACGTCAAGGAGACCCCGGCGATCCTCCCCCTGGCCCGGGCGATCCGCCGCACCGGCGCCTACGACCGGATCTGCCTCACGTCGTTCTCCGACCTGCGCCTGGAGCAGGCGCGCCGGGTGCTCGGCCGTGAGGTGTGCTGGTCCCTCGGGCCGCGCGGGGTCGCCGCCCTCCGCACCGCCGCGCTCGGCGGCGGGTACGGCAGGCTGCTGGCCAGGCTGGCGCAGGCGGGGGCGCCGTGCGCACAGGTCCCGATCGGCTTCCGCGGGCTGCGGGTCACCACGCGCGCCCTGGTCCGCACCGCCCACGCGATCGGCATGCAGGTCCACGTATGGACCGTCGACGACCCGGGGTGGATGGGCCGCCTGCTCGACCTGGGAGTCGACGGGATCATGACCGACAACATCACGGGCCTGCGCGACATGCTCAAGTCACGCGGCCAGTGGCATCCGCGAGCCCAGTAGACCACCACAAGCCCACCGTGCGAACGACCGCCCATCAGGCGAGGAGACAGCCATGACCGCCCCCCAGGTCGTCGACGAGGAGACCCCCGGCGCCCGCCGGCGCGAGCAGCGCGGCTGGTACTGGTACGACTGGGCCAACTCGGCCTTCCAAGCCACCGTGCTGACCGTCTTCCTCGGGCCGTACCTGACCTCCGTCGCCACCACGGCGGCGGGCGGCGAGGGCGGCTTCGTCTCGTTCCTCGGGCTGGACCTGCGGCCGAAGGCGTACTTCACGGCCCTGGTCACGATCTCGGTGCTCCTGCAGATCGTGGTCATGCCAGTCGTCGGGGCCCTGGCCGACCACACCGGCCGCAAGAAGCAGATCCTCACCTTCCTCGCGTATCTGGGCGCATCGGCGACGCTGGGGTTCTACTTCGTCTCCGGCGGGGCGTACCTGCTCGGCGGCCTGCTGTTCCTCGTGGCGAACGTCGCCTTCGGCGCCTCGATCGTCGTGAACGACTCGTTCCTGCCGCAGATCGCCGGGGCGGAGGAGCGCGACACCGTCTCCAGCAAGGGCTGGGGATTCGGCTACCTCGGCGGCGGGGTGCTGCTCGCGGCGAACCTGGTGCTCTACCTCGCCAGCGGGATCGAGGAGGGCCTGGCCGTGCGGATCAGCCTGGCGTCGGCCGGGCTGTGGTGGGCGGGCTTCACGATCATCCCGCTGCTGCGCCTGCGCAACCGCCCGGTCGCGTCGCACGACACCGGCCCGGCGCAGGCCGTCGCCGGCAGCATCCGCCAGCTGGGCCGCACGATCGGGGACCTTCGGCGCTTCCCCCGGACGCTGCTGTTCCTCGCCGCGTACCTGATGTACAACGACGGCGTGCAGACCGTGATCGGCTTCTCCGCGACCTACGCCGACCAGGAGCTGGGGCTGGGCAAGACCACCCAGATCAGCGCGATCCTCATCGTGCAGTTCGTCGCGTTCGGCGGCGCGCTCGCCTTCGGCCGCCTGGCGCTCCGGTTCGGCACCAAGCGCACCGTGCTGGGCAGCCTCGTCGTCTGGACCGCCGTGGTGGGCGCGGCCTACTTCCTGCAGAAGGGCGCCGCGGTGCAGTTCTACGCGATCGCGATCCTCATCGCCATCGTCCTCGGCGGCACGCAGGCGCTCTCGCGCTCGCTCTACTCGCTGGTGATCCCGCCGGGCAGGGAGGCCGAGTACTTCAGCCTGTACCAGATCAGCGACAGGGGGTCGGCGTTCCTCGGCTCGCTCACGCTGACGCTGGCCCTCCAGCTCACCGACAGTTACCGCGTCGCGATCGTGTCGCTCGTGATTTTCTTCGTGATCGGCTTCGTCCTGCTCGCCGCCGTCAACCTGCCGAAGGCCATCAGGGAGGCGGGAAACGAGGTACCGGAGCACATCTGAGACCAGTGAGCCGCAAAAAGCGCGATTGGATCAGGTCTCAGCTGGGAATCCACACACGGTATCAGGCGTTGTACGCGGTGGCGAACGAACCCCTCTCAAGGCGGGGACCTCAGGAGGCTTAACAAAATGGGCGAGCGTGCACTTCGCGGTACCCGGCTCGGCGCGACCAGCTACGAGAACGACCGCAACACCGACCTGGCTCCTCGCCAGGAGGTGTCCTACACGTGCCCGAAGGGCCATCTCACCACCGTGCCCCTCGCCGCGGAGGCCGAGATCCCGACCACCTGGGAGTGCCGGAGCTGCGGAAGCCCGGCGCTGCGGGTGGACGCGGAGCAGCCCCAGCAGAAGAAGGCCAAGCCGCCGCGTACGCACTGGGACATGCTCCTGGAGCGGCGCTCCATCGAGGATCTTGAGGAAGTGCTCAACGAGCGCCTCGCGATCCTCCGTGAGCAGCGGCGCAAGAGCGCGTAGGACGCCCAACCGGAACGCCCCCGAACGGCATCGCCGTCGGGGGCGTCCTCATGCCGGGGCGCATTCACATCGGGTGCCCGTGGTGATCGCGGGCGTGGCTTTCGCCGTGGCCGAGCTCGGCGATGATGTGAGCGGCGAGCACGATGGCGAACAGGACGCGGGCGGCGGCCGATCCGCCCCGCCCGCACCTGCCGCGCGACACGCCGGTCAACCTGTGCGGACGACGGCGAGCGGGCCCCGGGCGTGGTGGAGCAACGCCTGGCTGACCGACCCGAGGACCAGGCCCGCGAGCTCGCCGTGCCCGCGTGAACCGACGACGAGCAGGTCCGCGCCGTCCAGCGCCCGGCACAGCGCGTCGACCGGATGGCCCCGGACGACCTCCTCGGCCACCGTGACACCCGGGTGGCGCTCCCTGTGCCCGGCCAGCGCGTCCTGCAGCAGCCGGACCTCCGCCTTCTCGTCGTCGAAGTCGTCCGGCACGGGGACGAGCCCGGCCCCCGCCGCCCAGGGGCTCCACGCGTGGACGGCCCGCAGGCGGGCGCCCCGCAGCTCCGCCTCGGCGAACGCGAAGTCCAGCACCGCGGCGCCCGCAGGGGAGCCGTCCACGCCGGCGACCACCTCGCCGCGCGGCACCGGGGGGACCTCCCGCACCACCACCACGTGGCACGGAGCGTGCCCGGCCAGCCCGTACGCCACCGAGCCGAGCAGCAGGCCCCGGAAGCCGCCGAGCCCGTGATTGCCGATAACCAGCAGCTCGGCGTCGCGGGCC
This sequence comes from Microbispora sp. NPDC049125, assembly GCF_040802045.1. NCBI lineage: Bacteria > Bacillati > Actinomycetota > Actinomycetes > Streptosporangiales > Streptosporangiaceae > Microbispora > Microbispora sp. NPDC049125. The sequence continues at coordinate 64,459 of NZ_JBEZDW010000009.1, forward strand.
GCCTCGATGAGCGCGGGACGCGGATCCCCCGGAAGCAGCGCCTCCTCGATGGCGACCCGCGGCGCCACCTGGCGCGCCCGCTCCACCGCCGCGGTGAGCACCCCCGCGGCGCCCTGGCGCATCCACCTCGCCACGCCCGCGTACGGCTCGTGCCCCTCGCCCCCGCAGGCCCACCGCGGCAGGGCGTGCCCCACCTTCAGCGGGACACCGCGGAGATCGGCCTCCCTGGCGGCCCAGGCCGCCGCCTCCAGACCGGCGAGCGACCCGTCCACCCCGACCACGATCATGACGCCCCCCTGCGTATGCCCCCTCCCCTTCCATCCCCCGGCGGCCGCCGGATGCAACGCCGAAGCCCCGCGCCAGGTCAGGCGGGGGGTGCGACGGCCGATTCCCGCCAGCCCGCCCCGTAGGGCCCGGCGGACGATGGGGGCATGACCTACCAGATCAGTGCCATCGAGCCCGGCGTGACGGACCGCCTCAGGAAAGCCGACGACGCGGGGCGGGAGCCGCGGGTCGTCACCGACGACGGGGGCGGCAGCCCGCTGCGCTGCTGCCTGCGGCGGTCGGCGCCAGGAGAGACGATCATGCTGGTGTCGTACGCCCCGCTGCGCGGCTGGGCGGCCGAGACCGGCGCGGATCCGGGGGCGTACGAGGAGGTCGGCCCGGTGTTCGTCTGCGCCGAGCCCTGCGAGGGGCCGGACGACGGCTATCCCGTGGCGATGGGCGGGCCGCGGCGCGTGTTCCGCGCCTACCGGGCGGACGGGTCCATCCTCGCCGGCCACCTGCTCGGCGATCACCTGTCGGCGGACGCCTCGGCCGCCGGGTCGCTGCTGGACACGCTCTTCGCCGACCCGGAGGTCGCCCTGGTCCACGTGCGGGCCGTCGAGTTCGGCTGCTTCCTCTTCGAGGCCCGCCGGGCCCGGGATCTCGTCCCGGACCCCGCCGGGTGACCGTGCGGTGAACCACGGTCGCCGGGCCGTCCGCGCTCGTGGGCGTGGAACGCGGCGCAGCATGCCAGCAGGGCCAGCGCGAACACCGGCAACCAGGCCAGGCGGGCGAGCACCCAGCCGGGGTCGTCGGGGACGGTGCCCAGGCCGGGCAGCGGGCCTCCGGCGAGCAGGCCGAGCGCGGTCACCACGATGAGGGCGGTCTGGTGCCAGAGGAAGATCGTCATCGCGGCGAGGTTGACCAGTGCCACCACGGCCCAGACGGCGGGGCGCCGCAGCACCCGGCGCAGCGGGTCCAGCAGGAGCAGCGCCGCCCCGCACTGGGCGAGGCCGAACGTGACCGCCGCGAGGGTGGGTGGGGACTGGTTGGAGATCCGGGCGCCGGGCACCCCCACCATGGCGGCCGGGTAGCCGGCCCAGAGGACGAGTGCCGCGGTGGCGGCGCCTCCGCCGAGCAGCAGCGCCCATCCCGTCGTGCGGCCGCGCAGGTCGCCGCGGGCCCAGGCCGCGCCCAGGCAGTACGGGACCAGCCAGCCGCCCGCCACGTTGGCCCAGCCGAGCCAGCCGGGCCCCCCGAGACCGTAACGGATCACGTCGATCAGCGCCACGGCGGCCAGCGGCCACACCGGGTGCAGCCTGGCCACCTGCGGGGTCGCAGCCGTCAGCGCCGCGAAGACCAGCAGGAACCACATCGGTGACAGCACCAGTTTGACCAGGACGCGCACGGTGTCCAGGTCGGCGCCGGCGGCGAGCATCACGCCCGCCACGACGCTCCAGATCACCAGCACGACGGTGACCGGCCGGAACAGCCGGGCCATGCGGGTGGTGAGCCACCGCCGGTAGGTCAGGCCCCGGCCGCGCGCCCTGACGTGACTGTCCGCCGCCATCTGCCCGCCCACCAGGAAGAAGACCGCCATCGTCTGCAGCAGCCAGGAGGCCGGGGCGAGCTGGGGCATCTGCCGGAGGGGGCTGCCGACGCGCACTGTGCCGCTGTCGGCGACCAGTGCCGTCACCAGCCAGTGGCCGAGCACCACGCCCGCGATGGCCGCGGCGCGCAACGCGTCGACGGCACGGTCGCGGCCTGGCCCGGTCTCCGCCTCGATGCGCCGGATGAGGTCACGCACCACGGCTCCCCTCGGAAGGGGCCTGCCCTGTGACGATCCTGGCGATGTTGTCCAGGGCCACGCCGGGTCGCAGGTAGTCGCTGTGGCCGCCGTCGCCCGCGGCGAAGACTCTCGCGCCGAACGCGGGCGAGAGCGGGTCGGCGCCGAATCCGATGGTGGCGAAGGGAAGGCGAAGCCGCGTGTTCGGCACTCTCGCCGTCCAGTCTCCGGTGCCGCGGCCCGCCCAGACGGCCGCCCGGGTGTGGAGCTCCGCGACCGTGCCGGCGGTGGTGCCCACGCTGCCGAACAGGACGATGCCGTCGACGTCCAGCCTGGAGGCGGCCCGGGCGCAGACCACCGACCCATAGGAGTGGCACAGCAGGAAGACGCGGGCGGCGGGCCTGACCGTGCCCAGCTCCCGCACGAAGGCGCGCAGGTAAGGGACGGCCTCGTCGGCGCGGCCGGGTGTCAGCGTCGCCAGGCTCACGGTGCTCGGCGTCCGGTACCCGAGCCAGGCGATGACGGCGGACCGGTCACCGATCTCCTGCCGGAGCCTCATCGCGCCGCCTCGCAGGAGTCCGTACCTGTCCAGGCTGGTGCCGGCTCCGGGAACCAGCACGGCGATCCGCTCGGCGTCCGGCAGTTCGCCGAACACCTCCGCGGCCCGGCCGCCGTCGCGGCCGTCGAAGAACAGGAAGGTGCGGGCCGGGTCCGCCATGGCGCGCAGCATCGCGGCCCGCCACCGATCACCATGACCGGCGGCCATCCGCTCAGCCGCTCGCATGCCGTCCCGGCTCTCGGCGTATCGGACGGCCAGGGCGGCGGGGGTCGCGGCCCTCAGCGGGACGAGCGGGCGGGGAACGGGCGCCGGGACGGCCGCGGGGCGTGCCGCGCCCGTCATCGGCGCCACCACCGAAGCGGCGATGAACGCCGCCGTCAGCGCCCGGCACCGGGGGGAGGATTCGATCACCTGCCCGACGGTGCCGCAGGCCCTGCCCGCGCCGCATCGGACCGCCGGCGGCATTCGCCGCAGCGCCGGTGGACCGGGGGTGTACACCCGTGGTCCGATGCCTCGGCGGGGGGCGGGCGGTTACGCTCCCGGCATGCACGTCACCTCACCGCTGCCGCTGCTGAAGCGCGTGCCGCCCGGCGCCTGGACGGTGCTGACCTGGTGCGCGGGCATGGCGTTCACGTTCCTCACGGGCATGAGGCTGCCCGGTGAGTGGGAGCCGGCCGCGCGTCTCGCGGTCCAGTTCTACCGGATGGACGGCCTGGCGTTCCTGGTGGTGGCCACGGCCTTGGTGCTGGCCGGCGGCGTTCTGCTGCGCCGCAGGCCGCTGCCAGCTCTGGCCCTGCTGCTCGCCGCGTCCGCCGTCGCGCCGACCGCCCTGGGAGTCGGGGAGATCCCTCTGCCTCAGTTCGTGGCGGTCGAGGTCGCGCTGTACTTCGTCTCGGCTGCCGGACCGCGCCGGACCGGGATCATCGCCGTCGCCATGGCGCTGGTCGTGCTCGCCGGGTACCTGGCCACACGGTTGCTGTTCGGCTGGCCCATCGGAACCTCCGCGGAGCTGGCCGTGGCGCTGACCGCCGTCGTCGCCTGGCTGCTCGGCAATTCCGTGCGCCAGGCCCACGAGTACGCCGAGGGACTGCGCGCCAGGGCCGCGGCCCAGGCGGTGACCGACGAGCGGCTCCGCATCGCCCGCGAGTTGCATGACATGGTCGCGCACAGCATCGGCATCATCGCCCTGCAGGCCGGGGCGGCGCGCCGGGTCATCGACACGCAGCCGGTACGGGCACGGGACGCGCTGGCCGAGATCGAGACGGCCGGCCGGGAGACGCTGTCGGGGCTGCGCCTGATGCTCGGCGCGCTCCGCCGGGCCGATCCGGGGCAGCCGTCACAGGAGTCACAGTGGTCGTCACCCATGTCACAGGTGCCGCCGTACGGTCCGGCGCCGGGCTTGGCCGATGTCGACCGGCTGGCCGCGACGACGACGGACGCCGGCCTCCACGTCGACGTGCGGTGGAGGGGCGAGCGGCGTCCGCTGCCCCCGGACATCGACATGTCCGCCTACCGCATCGTCCAGGAGGCGCTGGCCAACGTGGTGCGCCACGCCGGCACGCGGTCCTGCCGGGTGTCCATCGACTACCGGGACGAGGAGCTGTCCATCGAGGTCCTCGACAGCGGCCGCGGCCCTGCAGGCGGAAGCGGATACGGCCTGATCGGGATGCGTGAGCGGGTCGGCCTGCTGCGCGGCACCCTCTCCGCCGGGGCGCGCCCCGAAGGCGGCTTCCGGGTGGCGGCCCGCCTGCCCGTTCCGGCGGGAGCCGGATGACCGTCCGCGTCGTGCTCGCCGACGACCAGCCGCTGGTCCGCGCCGCCCTGCAGATGGTCATCGCCGACGCCCCGGACCTCGAACTCGTCGGGGAGGCCGGAACCGGCGCGGAAGCGGTGCGGCTGGCCGGGGACCTGGCCCCCGATGTCGTGGTGATGGACATCCGCATGCCCGGCATGGACGGCATCGAGGCCACCCGGCTGATCACCGCTGGTCCCGGCACGGCGCGCGTCATCGTTCTCACCACGTTCGACGACGACGACTACGTCCACGGCGCGCTGCGCGCCGGCGCGTCGGGATTCCTCGTCAAGGACATGGCCCTGGAGGACATCCTTACGGCGGTCCGGGTCGTCGCCGCCGGTGACGCCCTGATCGCGCCCAGCGTCACCCGCCGCCTGATCGAGGAGTTCGCCGGACGGCCCGCCTCCGTCCCCCGCGCCCGTGAGCTCGACGGCGTCACCGCGCGTGAACGCGAAGTGCTGACCCTCATCGGGCGCGGCATGTCCAACACCGAGATCGCCGCCGAGTTGGTGATCAGCGTCGCCACCGTGAAGGCGTACGTGACGAGGTTGCTGGCCAAGCTCGACGCCCGCGACCGGGTCCAGCTCGTCATCATCGCCTACGAGGCCGGTTTGACGTCACCGTCTTCCTGACCGGAGGGACGGGGAGCGATCACGCCGCCGGCCGTTCAGGCGAGGGGAAGCCGCAGGACGAAGCGGGCGCCGCCCGCCGGGGCGTCCTCGACGTGGACGTCGCCGCCGTGGGCCTGCGCGATCGCCCGGGTGATGCTCAGCCCCAGGCCGGCGCCGTCGCGGTCCCGCCGCCGGCTCTCGTCCAGCCGCGCGAACCTGTCGAAGACGCGCTGCCGTTCGGCCTGGGGGACGCCGTCGCCGTCGTCGTCGACCACCAGCCACGCGTGACCTCCCTGCCGGCGCACCTCCGCCTCGACGCGGTGGCGGGCGTGCCGCTGGGCGTTGTCGAGCAGGTTGGTCGTCGCCTGCCGGATCTGCTCCCGCACGGCGGTGACGACGACGGCGTCCGCCTGGCGCACCTTGACGGCGAGCCGGTCCCGCCGCCGGTTCACCTCCTGCTCGACCAGGTCGCCGAGGTCGATCAGCTCCCTGTCGCGATCGGTGTACGCCTGGGTCCGCGCCAGCATCAGCATGCTCTTCACCACGGCCTCCGCCCGGTCGAGGCTGGGCAGCGTACGGCCGACCAGCCGGGCCACGTCGGTCTGGTCGTGGTGCATCCCCGCCTCCTCCAGCTCGGCCCGGACCGCCGTGAGCGGGGTGCGCAGCTCGTGCGCGAGGTCGGAGGCGAACCAGCCGAGCCGGGAGGCCAGGTCGATCGTGGCGTTGATGTTCTCCGTCAGCCTGGCCAGCTGAGCCGGCGGCCCGGAAGGGCCGCAAGGAGCGGGAGCGGGCAGCGGCCTGGGCACCCCGCCCGCTTCGACCCGGGAGAGGTGGGTGCTGATGGCGTCCATCAGGCGCCGCGTCCGCCATTCCCTGATCCTCGAAACGGCGGAGTATCCGACCAGGCAGAGCAGTGCCGGTATGTAGATCAAACGAGCGAGCCTTCCGCGCAGGGCCGTGGGAAGACCGAGACCCGGCCGCCGAGCGGTCCTGCCCGCCCCGGCGCGCGGCACGCGCCACGGCGGACGATCGTCCCGTGTCATGGCATGCCCCCGTGCTCCGCACCGGCGGGCGCAGCGCGCCGTTGCCGATGACTTCCCTACCTGTTGTACGGGCACTCGGACGCAGGGGGTTGCGAGGGCGGCGCTTGGCCTGGGTAAAACCTGCCGCTCAGCCGGGGTCCTCGTCCCCGGCCGTCCGGCGGGGCCGTACGACCGCGACCGGGCAGTGGGCGTGATGCAGGACGCCGTGGCCGACGGAGCCGAGGACGGCGGCGGCGACCCTGCCGAGCCCGCGCGAGCCGACCACCACGAGATCCGCCTGGCGGGAGGCGTCGGACAGCGCCGCGACGGGGTGGCCGGACACCACCGACTCGGCGACTTCCACGTCCGGGTGCTTGTCCCGCCACGGCTCCAGGCGCCGGCGGAACCCGGCCGACTCCCGCTGGAAGACCTCGTCCAGCACGTCGGCGTAGCCGAGGGCGAAGGGGGACGACGCCGGGATCTGCCAGGCGTGCACGGCGCGCAGCCGGGCCTTTCGCAGGCGGGCCTGGGCGAAGCCGTACTCAAGGGCCGCCTCCGAGTGGGACGACCCGTCGAGCCCCACGACGACCTCGCCGTGCACCGCCTGCGAGGGGCCCCGGACGACCACGACGGGGCAGGGGGCGCGCCCGGCGACGCCGATGCTCACCGAGCCGAGGACGAGCCCGGTGAAGCCTCCCATCCCCCTGCTGCCGAGGACGATCTCGCCGGCGTCGCCGGCCTCCGCCATGAGGCTTCCGATCACCGTGCCCTCGGCCAGGGCGGTCGTCACCTCGACGCCGGGGGCACGCCCGCGGGCACGTTCCGCGGCGGCGCCCACCACGCCCTCGCAGTATTCGGTCAGGGACTCGTCGAAGCCCGGCACGGCGTGGAAGGGGTACTCGTGCGCCCACTCCTCCCGTACGTGCACGACGCGCAGCGCCGCGCCCCTGCGGGCGGCGTCGTCGGCCGCCCACTCCACCGCCGCCGTGGCGGCCGGTGAGCCGTCGACGCCGACGACGATCCTTCCGGTCATGCTCATCTCCTTGTCGGGCCGGCCGGAGCCGGGCCGGCTCCGGGGACGCTCCACTTGAGGCGGGTGCCGCCGGGCGGGGGCGAGGTGACGGGGAAGGCATGCCCTCGTTCTCCGCCATGACACAAGCCTTCCACCCGGGACGCGACGGCGCCCATCCCCCTTCGCGGGGGACGGGCACCGGCCGATGGCGGCTACTTGAGGATGGGGTGGCGCTTGACCAGGCCGGTCGCGCCCCACAGCTTGCCGAGGCCCAGGGTGTCGCCCGCGCCCACCAGGGCCAGGCCCACCAGGACGATCGCGTAGACGATGTGCTCGTCCAGGAAGGGGTTGGTCTCCAGGGGGAGCTCCGCCGCCCACATCATGAGCAGGAGCAGGCCGCCCGCGCCGGCCGCGATCCGCATGCCCACACCGAGAATGAGGGCGGCGCCGATCCCGGCCAGGCCGATCATGAACAGCCAGTCCACCCAGGCCTGCCCGGCCAGGCCGTTGAAGAAGCCGCCGAACGTCTTGTCGGCGGTCCCCTTGAGGAAGCCTGTGGTGGGGCTGCCGCCTTCCAGCCAGGCGCGCTTCGCGGGAGTGGCGAAGCCCCAGCCGAAGGTCTTGTCAAGGAAGGCCCAGAGGAAGATCCAGCCGACGGCGATCCGGGCGACGGCCCAGACGTGGTCCACCGTGCGCGTCTCCCGCTGGAGGGGGGCGGCGTTCGTGACGGGGAGTGCGGCGTCGGCGAGACGCTGCTCGCTCTGGTGACGCCCGTGGATGGTGGCCATGGCCGGCCCCTTTCAATGCTGTCGTCTTCTGTCGCACCTCCATGACACCGTTTCCCGCCGTCCCGCAGCAGTGCCGTACGGCTCTCACTCGCGCAGCCGAGGTCCCCCTGCTTCGGGACCTTGGTCCTTCAATCGCCGGCGACTCCGGGAAACGCGCAGGCGAGCCGTCCGGCGACGCGAAAGCCCGGCCGGGGCGCGCGAAGTCCGGGGCCGGGCGTGGGGGCACAGGCCGCGCCGGGTGGGATCGGCTTTCCCGCGCGGCGGCGCCGGAGGGCGTCAGCCGTCGTCGTCCAGGACCTCGGAGGAGGTGCGGCGGACGCTGGCGAGCTCGTCCAGGACGAAGCCCAACCTCATGATCGTCTGAGGGTGTTCACCCGAGCACACATGTCTGCGGATGAACTCCCGCAGCTCCTCCATCTCCAGCGCCTGCGTGTGGAAGGCGACGCTCAGCCCGTACGCCGAGCCGTGCAGCAGGACGCGCTGCAGCGCCTGCCCGGCGGCCAGCCAGTCCGCCGGCAGGTCGCCGGGGGTGGTGAGCACGGCGACGAGGCCGGTCGCGCTGGACAGCCGATCGTCGGTCTCGCCTCCCCACTGACGGCTCCCCGCGTAGTCGCGCTGGGCGAAGTGCTCCGGATAGGTGCGCCGCGGCTCGGCCGGGTACGCGGCGGCGGGCACGCCGTCCCGCCGCCCGCTGTCCGGCGGCCGGGCCCAGCGCATGATCTCCAGGCGGCGCGGGCGGTCCTCCCCCTGGACGGCCTGCGCCGCCCCGGTCAGCGAGGCGAGCACCCGGACGGCGGCGTCCGCCCTGACCGGCGTCAGGTGGGCCGCCTCGGCGGCCGCCTCCGCGACCAGCGCCTCGATCAGCCGCTCGGGCACCGACAGCGCGGTGAAGCCGGACCTGTGGGTGCGGCGGCGCTCCACCTCCGCGTGCAGCAGCCGGGTGTGCTCGTCCGGCGGCGCGCCCGGGCGCACCCGGACGGTGGCCAGCAGGAGAGGCCGCTCTGGATCGGGCAGCAGCCGCACCTCGGGCTCGCAGCCCTGCGCGCGCAGCGCGATCCGCACGGTGAAGAGCGCTGCGCCGCAGCTCACCAGCATCTGCCGGCCGGCGGCGTCGGCGAGGCGCAGCTTCCTGTCCGGGTCGGCGCGCAGGCTGATCTCGTCGCCCGACAGGGCGAACGACCATGGCTGGGTGTTGTGGATCGAAGGCGCCCATATCGCCGCGTCGACCGCGGTGCGAGCGGCGCGGGAGATCGCCTCGGACGTACCGGTGTTCATGACTGCCCCCCATCTCCCGTCCTCCATGCCAGCGTGCCTCGCGGTGCCGTGCCTGGTCAGCGATGAAAGTCCCAAAAGGGGGGGACTTTCGGCCACGGATCGGCCGCCGATCGGCTCAGGGCGTGCCGTCCGGCGCCGGGGCCGCCGGCTCCGTCCGCGCCGCGACCGCTCTCAGGGCGACCACCAGGTCCTCGCCCGATGGGACGCTCGCCGGATCCGACAGCCACAGGGCGGCCGTGCCGACCAGCAGCGCCTGATAGAACGCGCCGACCGCGAGCGCCGTGTCCACGTCCGCACCGTCAGTGCCGCCCTCGTCCGCACTGTCACCATCAGCGCCGCCGTCAGCGCCGCCACCGACTGCGTGTCCGAAGAGGTGGGCGAGCCCGAGCCGCGCCTCCCTGGTCGACTCCGGGAAGGCCACCCGCATCTCGGGTGTGCGCTCCAGGTGGGCGATCGTCTCGAACTGGACGGCCCACAGGGGCCGGGAGGCGCCCAGCGACTCGACCACCTTCGTCCACGTGGCCACGAAGGATCCGGCGCCGCCGGAGGCGCTCTCCTGCGCCAGAAGACGGCCGAGGTCGGCGCCCCACTCCTCGATGGCCTCCACGAGGGCCGCCGTCAGCAACGCCTCCTTTGACCCGTAGTGGTAGCCGATGGCGGCGAGGCTGACGCCGGACGCGACGGCGATGTCACGCGCCGTCGTCCGCGCGTAGCCCTTCTCAAGAAGGCAGCGTTTGGCACCGGCCAGCAGATCTTCCCGATTACCCATGCGACCAGCATACCCTCGCCTCACACATATGTATAAGACGAATGTCTTGCGCATCTGTCTTATACATCCAGGCGGTCATCCCAGGTCACCCGAGCAGGAGGCCACGCGCCGCCCTGAAGCGGCTCGTCCCCTTCCCCCGTTACGTTCAGGTAAGCGATCGGAGGAATCGTTGAAGGCCCGCCGGAGGGAAACGTACTCTCCGCTGGGAGGCCCGCCATGGCCAAGATGTTCGACACATCCCTTCGTCTCGACGCCCCCGGACCGCGGGGCATTCCGATGGTCAACAACCTGAGGTTCCTCGCCCACCCCGCCTGGTACACCCTCGACCGGCTGGCCCCGCTCACCCCCGGGCCCGTGCTCGCCGCCACCGGGGGCAACGGCTCGGTCGCGCTGGTCAGGGGCGAGGAGCCGGTGCGGCGGTTCTTCACCGACAACGACACCTTCCACAGGCTCAGCGACGGCGTCTTCAGCGTCCCCCAGGGGCGGCCCTGGTCGAAGATGTTCGAAGCGGTCATCACCTTCAACGGAGAGCGGCACGGGCGTTCACGCAGGCTGCTCATGCCGATCATGCACAAGAGCGTCATGGAGCACTACGGGGAGGTGTTCGCCGGCACCTTCGCCCGGTCTCGCTTCGCCCGGGCGGACGGCGAGCCGTTCGACATGGCCGCCGAGTTCCTCGCCATCACCAGGGCCAACATGCTCACCGGCCTGCTGGGCCTGGAGGCCGACGCGGCGAACGTCGAGCTCGTCGAGCAGGTCGTGGCGCTGCTGCAGACCACGCTGAACCCGGCGGTGTTCCTCTTCCAGGTCGAGCGCGCCTGGACGCCGTACGGCCGCTGGACGAGCCGGGTGGCCGGGATCTACGAACGCTTCGCCGCTCTCGTGGAGCGCAGGCGGGCCGAGGAGCCCGCACGGGACGCGCTGTCGATCCTGTGCCACACCGTGGACGGGGAGGGCGACGCCCTCACCACCCCCGAGATCGCCGGGGAGCTGCACGGGCTGCTCGCCGCCGGGTTCGAGACGACGGCGATGACCATGACCTGGGCGATGCTGGCGCTGGCCGGCACCCCTGACGTCCGGGCCGACGACGACGAGACGCTCGACGCCGTGGTCAAGGAGTCGCAGCGGCTGATCCCCACGGTGCCGCTGTCCCTGCCCCGCCGGGTGACGCGGGACGTGGAGATCGGCGGCTCTGCGCCGGTGCCCAAGGGGGCGCTGCTGTTCGCCTCCCCCATGCTTGAGCACCTCGATCCGGAGGTCTTCCCCGACCCTCACGTCTTCCTGCCGTCCCGGTGGGCCGGATTGCGGCCCTCGCCGTACCGGTTCCTGCCGTTCGGGGTGGGACAGCGGCGCTGCCTGGGAGCGGCCTTCGCCGACCTGCAGGTGCGCACCACCCTGGGCCTCGCGCTGGCCCGGGGGGAGCCCGAGGTCGTGACCCCCCACGTGGACTACCGCATCAAGAGCGGCGCCACCGCGTTCCCCGCGAAGCCTCTGATCATCAGGTTCGCCCGCCGGCCCGCGCGCCACACACCGATCACCGGAAGCGTGCGCAAACTCTGGGCCGCCTGACGCGAGGACGCCGGGCCCGGGGTCAGGCGCCGGGGCGGCGAGGGTCGCCGGGCTCGTCCCCGATCACCTCGCCGTGCACCACACGTCCGTTCGCGGCGCCGCGGCCCGTACGGCCGGCCCGGTCCGGGCGCCCCGCGTCGTCGCCGAACGCGCCGAACGCCCCGGTCCCGCCGAGCAGCGGCCCGTACGGCGAGCGGGCGGCCATCGCCTGCACGCGGCGGCCGAAGAACCACGACAACAGCCGCCGGGCGACGGGCCGGGTCACCGGCAGGATCAGGAAGAAGCCGAACACGTCGGTGAGGAAGCCGGGGGTCAGCAGCAGGGCGCCCCCGGCGACGATCATCGCGCCGTCGGCGAGCTCACGGTCCGGCATGCGGCCGGACTCGACGGCCCCCCGCAGGGCGGCCCAGGCGCGGCGGCCCTCCCGGCGCACCAGCCAGGCCCCCAGCAGGCTGTCCGCGATCAGCAGGGCGACCGTCTGCCAGCCCCCGATCACCGAGCCGACCTGGATCAGCAGCCAGATCTCCAGGACGGGAACGACCAGGAACGCGAGGAACAGCCCGATGCGCAGCATTTCTTCAGCCTCATTCAACCGGCGGCGTACGACTCGTCAACGTCTCCGCCTCCGCCGAGGTTCCTTCCGGGCCGTCCCGGCGTCTATCGCCGGTGGCGAAACCGCTCGCGGAACCCGGTCACGCCCCAGTACGCGACCCGCCAGTAGGCCTCGAAGATGACGTTGCGGCTCATCTTGCTGGTGCCCACCGTGCGCTCGACGAACGTGATCGGCGCCTCGGCGACCCGCAGGCCCTGCCGTACGGTGCGGAGGGTGAGGTCGACCTGGAAGCAGTAGCCCTGGGACTCGACGTCCTCCAGGCCGATCTTGTCGAGGGTGGCGGCGCGGTAGGCGCGGAACCCGGCGGTGGCGTCGCGCACCGGGATGCCGAGCATCAGCCGCACGTAGACGTTGGCCCCGCGCGACAGCAGCTCCCGCCGGAACGGCCAGTTGACGACCTTCCCGCCGGGCACCCACCGGGAGCCGATCGCCAGGTCGGCGCCGTCCGTCGTGAGGTCGAGCAGCTTGTGCAGCTCCTCCGGCTGGTGGGAGCCGTCGGCGTCCATCTCGACCAGGACGTCGTAGCCCTCGGCCAGCCCCCACTTGAAGCCGGCGATGTACGCCGCGCCGAGGCCCTGCTTGGCCGGCCGGTGCAGCACGTGGATGTGGTCGTCCGTGGCCGCCAGCTCGTCGGCGATCCCGCCCGTGCCGTCGGGGCTGTTGTCGTCGGCGACGAGCATGTGCACGTCGGGCAGTGCGGCACGCAGGCGCCGCGCGATCACCGGCAGGTTCTCCCGCTCGTTGTACGTCGGGACGATCACGAGCACCCGCCCGGGAGTACGCTCCATCAGCTCTTCCTCCGCCTAGAGATCGCCACCGTCACCGCTCCGGCCCCCATCAGTATCAAAATCCACTCGGGTAGCGCACCTACCCGGCTGGCCAGCGTGTTCTTCGTCCTGATGGGGACATCGACCACGTTCATGCCGGCGACCAGCTCGCCGGTGTGCCACCCCACCCGCCCGTCCGGGGCGACGTACGCCGAGATCCCCGTCGTCGCGGCGGTCACCACGGCGCGGTTGAACTCGACCGCGCGCAGCTGCGACATCGCGAGCTGCTGGGGCGGCAGATTGGTGAGCGCGTAGGCGGCGTTGTTGGTCTGCACGACCAGCGGCGTCCCGCCCGCGTCGACGGTGTCGCGCACGATGCCGTCGAAGGCCACCTCGTAGCACTCTACGGTGCCGACGGTCACCGGGCCGATACGCAGCGTCCCGGGCCTGTCGCCGGAGACCGACTGGCGGCCGACCAGGTTGGCCCGCGAGGACAGTGCAAGCACCAGGTCCTTGAACGGCGTGTACTCCCCGAACGGCACCAGCTTGCGCTTGTCGTAGTACGCCCCCGGGCCGGTGACCGGGTCCCACACCAGGCCGCGGGTGGCCCTGTGCTCGGTCCCGATCTTCACGACCGCGCCGACGAGGATCGGCACGCCGACGTCCCGGGCCGCCGCGCTGATCAGCTGCCGGGCGTAGTCGCTGGTGTAGGGATCGATGTCGGTGGAGTTCTCCGGCCAGACGACGATGTCGGGGCGCGGCATGCTCCCGGCCCGTACGGCCTGCGCGAGGCGATGCGTCTCGTCGGCGTGGTTGCGCAGCACGACGGCGGGCTCGTCACCGAGGAAGTACATCCCCCGGCCGGGCACGTTGCCCTGAATGACCCCGATCTTCACCGACCTGCCCTCGTCACCGGGCCGGGGCACCGCAAACCCCAGCACTGGTACGGCTATCGCGGCCAGGACCGTTCCCGCAATCACCCTGTCCCATCGCGGGGGGGACGCCAGGCGCCTGACCAGCCACGCGAGCAGCACGCCCGTGAGCGCGACCGTGAAACTTACAAGAGGCGCGCCGCCCAGCGCGGCGTAAGGGGTGAACGGCGACTGGCCCTGGCTGAAGGCGAGCCGCGCCCAGGGGAACCCGCCGATGGGGAACAGGCCGCGGGCCCACTCCTGCGCGACCCACAGGCAGGCCACCCACAGCGGCCACACCGGCAGGCGCATGACGAGCACGGCGGCGCACGCGAGCGCGGCCCAGAACAGGCTCTCGATCCCGGCGAGGGCGAGCCAGGCGTCGTCGCCGATCGGGCGGACCCACGCCAGCGTGGGCAGCAGGAACGCGAGCGCGCCGGCGTACCCGATCCAGGCGGCCCGGCGGGGGCGCGTGCCGTACAGGGCGAGGGCGAGCAGCGCGACGCCGGCGGGCGCGCAGGGCCACCATCCGATCGGCGGGAACGCGAGGTAGAGCACCAGGCCACCGGCGACGGACACGGCGAGGCGCGCCAGGGCGCCGGGCACCCTCGGCGCGCGCCCCTCGGGGACGGACGGCGGCGCCTCGTCTGCCAGCTCTAACGCCACGGGGCGGTCTCCTCGCCTGTGAGTGTGCCCGCCGGACGCCCGCGCACACGGCAGGAGGGCGCCGGGTGGCTGCGGGTGTGGCGGATTACGGTTCGCGGGTTCGTTTCGGACACCGCCGAAACGGGCCCATGCCACTGTACGGCGGCCGTGCGGGGGGCAGATCCCCGCCATGGCGCGCGCCGGAGGTCCCGGAGGCCGCCGGAAGGCCGCCGCGGGGACCGGAAAGGTCACGGCGCGGGGAGACCGGCGCGCGGAGATATCGAAGCGGGACGTCCAAGGGACGTTCAAGGGAGGCCCGGACTGCCCTTCGGACCGGTTCCGTCCCGTCGGCGGCGGGCGCGGAGCTCCGTTGTCTACTGGGTGTCCGGGCCCCTCCCGGGTCCAACCCCCCGGCCGGCTGGGGTGCCCCGGCCCGGCGGAACACCGGCCTGCGCCTGGCTGTGCAGACGGAGTGACGCTCCGTCACGGACGCAGAAGCCGGTGGCGCCTAGGACGGCCAACCAGTCAGTCCCGTGCTGGACTCCGCAGCAAACTACCGACCTCAGCGCAGATGTCAACCGGGCGCCGATCAGGGACGACACCGGGTTTTCCCAGGTGGGCACGGACGGCGGGAACGCCGATACCGGCGGGCACCGCTATGCCCGCCCGTCTCCTTCCGATCCGGCCGTCCCGCCGGTCCTGCCGTCACGCGGCGGGCGGCTCCAGGCCGGACAGCACGGTGGGCAGCTCGCCGGTGTGGACCACTCCGAGGCGCCGCGTGGCGCGGGTGAGCGCGACGTAGAGGTCGCTGGCGCCGCGCGGCGACTCGCGCAGGATCCGCTCCGGGTCCACGACGATCACGGAGTCGAACTCCAGGCCCTTGGCCTCCGTCACCGTCAGCACCGCGACCGGCGCGTCCAGGGTGGCCGGTCCCCGCCCCGCGACGGCCTCCGGCACCGCCGCCGTGACGACGGCCCCGAGCTCGGACTCCAGACCGGCGGGGACGATCACGACGAGGCGGCCGCCCTCCACGATCTCCTCGCGGACCACCGCGCCGGTGTCCGCGAGGGCGCCGACCCGCCGCGCCCACGGCCGCTCGCCGGTCTCGCGCACCGACTCCGGCGCCTTGAGGTCCGGCCCGACCAGCTCCAGGACGCGGGCGGCGACCCCCATCAGCTCGGCGGGTGTGCGGTAGTTCACCGTCAGCCGCTCCTCGCGCCACCTGCCGCTGACGTACGGGTCGAGGACCCGGCCCCAGCTCGCCGCGCCCGCCGAGGACCCGGTCTGCGCGATGTCGCCGACGATCGTCATCGAGCGGGTCGGGCAACGCCGCATGACGGCCCGCCAGGCCATCTCGGACAGCTCCTGCGCCTCGTCCACGATCACGTGGCCGAACGCCCACGTGCGGTCCTTGGCGGCCCGCTCAGCCGTCGTCAGGTACGTGTCCTCGGCCTGCTGGCGCTCGGCGAAACGCTCGGCGTCCATGACCCCGGCGAGCCCGGTCAGCTCCAGGACCTCCCGGGCGTAGGCGATCCGCTCGTCCCGCTCCTCCTCGACCCGGCGGGCGGCCCGGAGCACCCCCTCGTCGATGTCGCCGAGCAGCTCGGCGGCCTCGTCGAGCAGCGGCACGTCGGCCTCGCTCCACCAGGCCTCCCCCGGCGCGGGCGGCTGCCTGAGGAGCGCCCGCCGGTCGGCGGCGTCCAGGCCGGCGCCGGCCATGCGCTCCTCGGAGGTCAGCAGGCCGATGAGGAGCTGCTGCGGCGTGACGTAGGGCCAGATCCGGTTGAGCGCGATCCGCACGGGCTCCTCGGTACGCAGGTCCTCCCTCAGGTCGGCGAAGTCGGCGTCGTCGAGCATGCCCCGGCCGAGCTGCCGGCCCGCCTGGCGGGCCAGTGCGTTCAGCAGGTGCCTGACGACCAGGCCGCGAGCCTCGTTGTGCGGCTTGCGCGACCGCATCGCCTTGGAACGCGCCGCCTCCAGCGTCTGCCGGTCGAGCGTCAGCGTGAACTTGTCGAGCCGGATCTCGATCGGGGCGCGGGGCATCCGCTGCCGCTCCCGCACGGCCCGGACCAGCACGTCGGCCATCGCTATCGAGCCCTTGACCGCGGCGGCCTCCGGGCGCTCGGGACGGTTCGCCACGACGCCCGGGTAGAGCTCCCCGACCGTGGACAGCATCACGTCGGTCTCGCCCAGCGAGGGGAGGACCTGCTCGATGTAGCGCAGGAAGGTCGGGTTGGGCCCGAGGATGAGCACACCCCGGCGCTCCAGCCGCTCCCGGTAGGTGTAGAGGAGGTAGGCCGCCCGGTGCAGGGCCACCACGGTCTTGCCGGTGCCCGGGCCGCCCTGGACGACGAGCACGCCGTTCAGGTCGCTCCGGATGATCTTGTCCTGCTCGGACTGGATCGTCGCCACGATGTCGCGCATGCGCCCGGTGCGCTTCTCGCCGAGCGCCGCCAGCAGCGCGGCCTCGCCGTTCAGCGAGGCGCGGTCGGCCTCGGTGAGGCGGTCGAGGTCGAGCAGGTCGTCGTCGATGGCGGTGACCTTGCGGTCGCGGGTGTGCAGGTGACGCCGCCGCGTTACCCCCATCGGCGCGGCCGGCGTGGCCCGGTAGAACGGCTGGGCCACCGGCGCCCGCCAGTCGATGAGCAGCCTGTGCTGGTCGTCGTCGGACAGGCCGAGACGGCCGATGTACAGCCGGCTGTCGTCGGCGTGGTCGAGCCGGCCGAAGCACAGGCTGTGCTCGACGGCCCACAGGCGGGCCAGCCGCTGGGCGTACATGCCGGCGAACGAGTCACGCTCGGAGCGGTTCTGGTGCGTGCCGGAGGCCCCCTGGGCCAGCACGCCGTCGAGCTGCCCGCGCGTGCGTTCCCGCAGCACGTCGAGGCGCTCGTAGAGCGCGGCGACGTACTCCTGCTCGCGGGCCAGCTCGCCCGCCAAAGAGTTCGACATAGGCCGCAAGATTCTACGTCCCGCCGGGCTCTTGTCCCGCATCGGCGCCGCCGCGCGTCACGGTCCGCCGGCAACGGATGGGCGCACGCGCGGTCACAGGTCGGTTTCGAGGCCATGGGCCCCTTGACTGCCCGAGGCGGCGTGCTTACGGTCCTCACCAGTTAGGAAACTTTCCTAACTCCCGCGCTGGGAGGAGCAGGTCATGAACGCGTGGAGCGAGACGGCGTACGGGACCCCGCGCGGCCCCGGGGCCCCCTCCCTCCCCGCCCTCCGACGCGCCTCACGACCCGCCTTCCGGCCCGTCCTCCGGCCCGTCCTCCGGCCCGCGTCCCGCGCCTCTTCCGGCGGCGCGCGATGAGCCGGCCGACGCCGGGCACGCCGAGCCTGCTGCGGGCGATCAACGACCGCGCCGCGCTGACCGTCCTGCTCGAACGCGGCGCCCTCACCCGGCCGGAGCTGGGCGCGCTCACCGGGCTGTCCAAGCCGACCGCCTCCCAGTTGCTCGCCCGCCTCCAGGAGGCCGGGCTGGTCGTCCTGGACGGTATCCGCGAGGGCCTGCCGGGCCGTACGGCCGAGCTGTACCGGATCAACCCCCGGGCGGCCCACGTCGCGGCGCTGGACGTGACCCCGGGGCGGATCGCCGTGGCGGTGGCCGACGTGACCGGCACGGTGACCGGCGAGCACCGCCTGCCCACGCCCGGCCGTACGGCGGGCGACGTGGTGGAGCGGGTCAGGGCCGCCCTCGCGGGTGCCTGCGGGCCCGCCGGGGTGGATCCGGCGTCGCTCAGCCGGGTCGTCATCGGCATCGGCGGCGCCGTCGACCCGTCGACTGGCAGGCTCGGCTACGCCGCGCACATCCCCGGATGGCACATCCCCGACCTGGTGGGCACGCTGCGCGCCGGGATCGGCGTCCCGGTCGACGTGGAGAACGACGTCAACCTCGTCGCCCAGGCCGAGCAGGCGCGGGGAGCCGCCCGCGGCCACCAGGACTACGTGCTGCTGTGGGCCGACGAGGGCCTCGGCTCGGCCCTGGTCCTCGGCGGCAGGCTCCACCGGGGCGCGACGGGCGGCGCCGGCGAGATCGGGTACATGCCGGTGATCGGCGCCCCCACCGCCCGGGACGTCGGCAGGCGCGCCAAACACGGCTTCCAGGCCCTTTCCGGCGGGCCGGCCGTGCTCGCCGCCCTGCGCGCCCACGGCGTCCGCGGCTCGACCGGGGCGGGAGCCGTACGGAACGCCGTGACGGCGATCGAGCGGGACGCTGCGGGAGGCCGGGCCGGCACGGGGGCCGGCGCGCGGGCGTCCCGTGAGGCCCATCAGGCGCGTGACGCGCTGCGCGACGTGGCCGGGCGGCTCGCGCTGGGGCTCGCCGCGATCACCGCGGTGGTCGACCCCGAGATCGTCGTCCTGTCCGGCGGCGTGCTGCTCGCCGGCGGCGAGGTGCTGCGCGGCCTCGTCGAGCAGGAGCTGCACGCGCTCACGATCCCGCGCCCCCCGGTGCGGCTGTCCACCGTCGAGGGCAACCCCGTCATCGCCGGCGCCCTCGACCTCGCGCTCGACACTGCCCGCGACGAGCTGTTCGGCGCGGCCATCCGTCCCCTCTCCCCCGTCCGACCCTCCTGATCCCCACATGCACCGAGGAGGCACCCCCGTGAAACGACTGCTGGCCATCTCCGCCGCGGCCGGCCTCACCCTGCTGACCGCCTGTACGGCGGGCACGGAGAACGCCGCACCGAAGATCGAGAAGAGCGGGGCGACCCACGAGCCGGTGACCATCGAGTTCTGGCACGGCTTCAGCGCCGACAACGAGCTCAAGGCCTTCGAGGACACGCTGGCCGGGTTCAAGCAGAAGTACCCGTGGATCACGGTCAAGCCGACCAAGGCCGTCCAGGACACCCAGATCCTCTCGTCCGTCCGCGGCGGCTCGCCGCCCGACGTGGCGCTGTCGTTCACCACCGACAGCGTCGCCCAGTTCTGCAAGGCGGGCATCTTCCAGGACCTGAACCCCTACCTCAAGGCGAGCGGCATCGACGCGGCCGCCCTGTTCCCCAAGGTCATCGCGGAGTACACGCAGTACGACGGCAAGCGGTGCGTCCTGCCCATGCTGGCCGACACCTACGGGCTGTACTACAACAAGAAGCTCATGAAGGGCGAGCAGCCGCCGAAGACACTGAGCGAGCTCGCCGATCTCACCAAGAAGCTCACGGTCAGGAACGCCGACGGCACCATCAAGGTCGCCGGGTTCGTCCCGACCAGCCAGATGTACGAGAACGCCCCCATCCACAGCGGCGTCATGGTCGGGGCCAAGTGGACCAACCCGGACGGCACCTCCGCCATCGGCTCCGACCCGCAGTGGAAGAAGCTGATGACCTGGCAGAAGGACCTGACCGACTGGTTCGGCTACGACAAGCTGGAGAAGTTCCGCAAGGGCTTCGGCGACGAGTGGTCGGCGGAGAACCCGTTCAACCAGGGCAAGGTCGCGATGGCGATCGACGGTGAGTGGCGCAACGCCATGCTCGCCGCCGACGCGCCGGACGTCGACTACGGCACCGCGCCGATGCCCGTCGCCGACGACCAGCCCCAGCGGTACGGCGCCGGGTTCATCACCGGGACGATCATCGGCATCCCGCGCGGCGCCAAGCACCCCGAGGCGGCCTGGGACCTCGTCAGGTACCTGACCACGGACACCGGCGCGCTCGTCGGCCTGGCCAACGCCATCCGGAACGTGCCGAGCACGCTGCCGGCGCTCCAGTCACCCGACCTGAAGAAGGACGCCAACTTCCAGACGTTCCTGGACATCTTCGCCAACCCGAACAGCACGACGCAGCCGGCCCACATCAACGCCGTCTTCAACCAGCAGACGCTGCAGGAGGCGCAGATCAAGTGGGAGTCCGGCCGGGCGCCCGACCTCGACGCGCTGCTCGGTCAGGTCGACAAGACGATCAATGACAAGCTCAAGCTGACGGCCGGCTGAGCGATGGCATCGACGGCGCTCGGGCGCCGCGGCCGCACGGCGCCGCCCTCCCCCGTCGGGGGGCGGCGCCGCGCGAACCTTCGCGCCCTGCTCTACCTGTCGCCCTGGCTGGTCGGCTTCGCGGTCTTCTTCCTCTACCCGCTCGGCTCCACGGTCTACTTCTCGTTCCAGCGGTACAACATGTTCACGCTGGAGCCGGTGGGGCTGCTCAACTACCGGTACTTCCTGCAGGACGAGGCCGCCTGGACCGCGATCAGGAACACGCTGTGGCTGGTCGTCGTCATGGTGCCGCTGCGGGTGCTGTTCGGCCTCGGCGTGGCGCAGCTCATCACCAAGATCAAGGCCGGGGCGGGGGTCTTCCGCACGATCTTCTACCTGCCGTCCCTCGTGCCGCTGGTCGCCGGGACGCTCGGCTTCGTGTTCCTGCTCAACCCCGCGACGGGGCCGCTGCAGACGATCCTGTCGGCGGTCGGGCTCGACTCGCCCGACTGGTTCGGCGACCCGGCGTGGTCGAAGTGGGGCCTGACCATGCTCGCCATGTGGTCCGTCGGCGACCTGATGGTCATCTTCATGGCGGCCCTGCTCGACGTGCCCAAGCAGCTGTACGAGGCCGCGTCGATCGACGGCGCCGGCGCGTGGCAGCAGTTCGTCTCGATCACGCTGCCGGTGATCCGGCCGGTCCTGATGTTCGCGGCGGTGACCGGGGTCATCCAGACGTTGCAGTACTTCACCCAGGCGGAGGTCGTGGCGCGGGCCGCGTCGGGCGCCACCGACTCGGCGGGGTCGGTGTTCACCCCCGGCTACCCGGACCAGTCGACGCTCACGTTCCCGCAGTGGCTGTTCCAGCAGGGCTTCCGCGACTTCGCCATGGGATACGCCTGCGTGCTGGCGCTCGTGCTGTTCGTGGTCTCGATGCTGTTCACGGCGGTCCTGCTGCGGCAGTTCCGCGGCTTCGCGGAGGAGGAGGCATGACGACGACGCTCGCGCGCCCGCGGCAAGCGGCCACCCGCCCCGCCCCCCGCGCCCCGCGGGGCCGTACGACGCTGTACTGGATCGCCAAGCACGCCCTCGCGATCGCCCTTGCCGTCATGTTCCTCGGCCCGCTGGTGTTCATCGCGCTCACCGCGCTGATGAGCGACCAGCAGGCGCTCACCTCGCAGCTGTGGCCGAAGACCTGGAACTGGGGCAACTTCGCCGAGATCTTCGAGACGGCGCCGCTGCTCACCTGGATCCGGAACACGCTGATCTACTCGATCCTCGCCACCGTTTTCATGCTGGTGTCGTCGATCCCCGTGGCGTACGCGCTGGCGCGGTTCCGCTTCCGCGGCAGGAAGCTGGCGTTCCTGCTGGTCGTCACCACGATGATGCTGCCGCCGCAGGTCGTCGCCGTCCCGATCTACCTCATCTGGGCCAGGTTCCACCTGACGGGCACGCTGTGGCCGCTCATCCTGCCCATGCTGCTGGGGGACGCGTTCTCGATCTTCCTGCTGCGCCAGTTCCTCGTGACGATCCCGCGTGAGTACTCCGACGCCGCCCGGGTCGACGGGTGCGGCGAATTCCGCACGCTGATCCGGGTGATCGTCCCCATGGCCCGCCCCGCCATCGCCGCCGTCGCCCTGTTCCAGTTCTTCTACTGCTGGAACGACTACTACGGGCCGCTGATGTACGCGGGGACCGACCTGGACAACTGGACGCTGTCGCTGGGCCTGGCCGCGTTCCGGTCCGTGCACCGCGTCCAGTGGAACCTCACGATGGCCGCCACGATCCTCGCCATGGCGCCGGTGATCGTGGTCTTCTTCTTCGCGCAGAAGGTCTTCATCGAAGGCGTCAAGCTCACCGGCGTCAAATGAACGGGGTCACGTGACCGCACATCACACTCACGAAGGGAGGACGGCGCTCCGCCGGCCGTGGCCGGTCAGGGCGCCGTACACCACATGAAACTGGCCGTTGTCGGGGGCGGTTCCACGTACACACCGGAGCTGATCGACGGTTTCGCCCGCCTGCGCGACGAACTGCCCCTGTCGGAGATAGCGCTCGCCGACCCCGACGAGCGCCGGCTGGGCCTGGTCGCCGGCATGGCGTCCCGGATGCTGGCCCGCGCCGGGCACCCGGCGAAGGTGACCACGTCCACCTCGGTCGAGGAGGGCGTCGAGGGGGCCGGCGCCGTGCTGCTCCAGCTCCGCGTCGGCGGGCAGGCGGCCCGGAACGTGGACGAGACGCTGCCCCTGGAGTGCGGGTGCGTCGGGCAGGAGACCACCGGGGCCGGGGGCCTGGCCAAGGCGCTGCGGACCGTGCCGGTCGTGCTCGACATCGCCGAGAAGGTGCGCAGGCACGCTCCGGACGCGTGGATCGTCGACTTCACCAACCCGGTCGGCATCGTCACCCGGGCGCTGCTGGACGCCGGTCACCGGGCCATCGGCCTGTGCAACGTGGCGATCGGCTTCCAGCGCCGCTTCGCCGCCGCGCTGGGCGTCGCCCCCGAGCGGATCTCGCTCGGCCACGTCGGGCTGAACCACCTCACGTGGGAGCGCTCGGTCCACCTCGACGGCGAGGACGTGCTGCCCCGGCTGCTGGACGGGCACGCGGAGGAGCTCGCCGACGGCCTCGGCCTGCCGGCCTCTCTGCTGCGTCATCTGGGCGTGGTGCCGTCGTACTACCTGCGCTACTTCTACGAGCACGACCAGGTCGTGGCGGAGCAGCGGACCTCCCCCACCCGGGCGGCGGAGGTCGCGGCCATGGAGTCGGCGCTGCTGGAGATGTACGCCGACCCGTCGGTGGACACCAAGCCCGAGCTGCTCGGCAAACGGGGCGGCGCCTTCTACTCGGAGGCCGCCGTCGCGCTGATCGCCTCACTGGCGGGCGACCGGGGTGACGTGCAGGTCGTCAACACCCGCAACGCCGGGACGCTCCCGTTCCTCGACGACGACGCCGTGATCGAGGTGCCCGCCCGCGTCGGCGCGGGCGGAGCCGTCCCGCTGCCCGTCAGCCCCGTCGAGCCCCTCTACCGTGGCCTGATCGCCCACGTCTCGGCGTACGAGGAGCTCGCCCTGGACGCGGCGCTGCACGGCGGCGAGGAGCGGGTGAGGGACGCCCTGCTGGCCAACCCGCTGGTCGGCCAGGCGTCCCTGTCGGACGACCTCGCGCGGATGCTGGTGGAGGCCAACCGGCGGTTCCTGCCGTGGGCGGTGTCCCGATGACCCGCGCCGGCCGGCCCACGCGGACCGTCCTCGCGGTGGACGGTGGCAACAGCAAGACCGACGTCGCGCTGGTCCGCGAGGATGGCGTCGTGCTGGCCGCCGCCCGCGGCGGGGCCTTCCTCCCCCAGACCGCGGGGGTGGGCGCGGCCGTGGACGTGATCGCCGAGACCGTGCGGCAGGCCCTCGCGCCGGCCGCCGGGGCGCCGCCGTACGCCGACCACATCTCGGCGTACCTGGCCGGGGCGGATCTCCCGATCGAGGAGGAGAGGCTGCGCGACGAGCTGATCGCCCGCGGGTACGGCGGATCCGTGGTGGTGGGCAACGACACCTTCGCCCTGCTGCGGGCCGGGGCGCGCGACCCCTGGGGCGTCGCCGTGGTGTGCGGCGCCGGCATCAACGCGGTCGGCGTCTCCCCCGGCGGCGAGGTCGCCCGCTTCCCGGCGCTCGGCCGCCTCAGCGGCGACTGGGGAGGCGGCTACCACCTGGGCGAGGAGGCGCTGTGGCACGCGGCGCGCGCCGCGGACGGCCGGGGCCCGGCCACCGCCCTCGCCGACGCCGTGCTCGCCTGCTTCGGCACCGCCACGGTCGAGGAGGCGGTCATCGGGCTGCACCTCGGCGGGCTGCAGATCGCCCGGCTGCACGCGCTGGTGCCGCCCCTGCTCGCCGCGGCCTCCGCGGGCGACCCGGTCGCCCGGTCGCTCGTCGAACGGCAGGCCGAGGAGGTCGCCCTGCTCGGCGTGGTCGCGATGCGCCGCGTCGGCCTTCTCGGTGAACCCTGCGAGGTCGTGCTGGGCGGCGGCGTGCTGACCGCCCGCGACCCGCTGCTGATGTCGCTGATCGAGCGGCGCTTCGCCGAATGCGCCCCGCACGCCCGGCTCGTCGTCGCCGACGTTCCGCCCATCGTCGGGGCCGTGCTGCTCGGCCTGGACCGGCTCGGTGCGCCTCCGGAGGCGTACGAGCGGGTGCGGGCCCACTTCTCCGGCGCCGCCGGGCGGGCGGCCGGGGACGCCTCCGGCGAGGAGGTGCTGACGGCCCCCGCCGGCTGAGCCCCCCCTCTGACGGGTGCCGGGACGACGATGCCTGAAAGGTTCACCTGCGACGCCCGGA
Source organism: Microbispora sp. NPDC049125 (assembly GCF_040802045.1). Classification (NCBI taxonomy): domain Bacteria; kingdom Bacillati; phylum Actinomycetota; class Actinomycetes; order Streptosporangiales; family Streptosporangiaceae; genus Microbispora; species Microbispora sp. NPDC049125. The sequence goes on from NZ_JBEZDW010000009.1 coordinate 89,072, forward strand.
CCCCGCCGAACCGCTGACCCGCCGCCGGGGGAGATCGCGCTAATCAGGCCGTCGCGAGCACATGGCGGACGGCGCGCCCAGCGCTCCGCGCCCCCGGTCACCGGCCGCGCCTGTCGACAGCCCCCGGTGCTGGATCTACGGTCGGGGCCGGTCGATCAAACGGAGGAAGAACGCGACAGATCGGGGGCATCGCGCCATCCAGTCGTCGTGCAGGGCTGCCCCGTGAAGATCTCGTACGAACGGAGTGGAGAGCCCATGGCGAGGACCGGACACATGGCCGCCTGGAGATGGCGGAGGCTGTGGGCGGCGGTGCCGCTCGCGCTCGGCTTCGCCGTGATCGTGACGCCGCCGGCGTCCGCGGCCACCGTCGACACCACCGCGTACTACCAGCTGGTCTCGCGCTTCAGCGGCAAGGCCGTCGCCGTCCAGGACGCCTCGGCCGCCGACAACGCGCAGATCGTGCAGTACAGCACCGGAACCGCGACCAGCCAGCAGTGGCAGTTCGTAGACTCCGGCAGCGGCTACTACCGGCTGAGGGCGCGCCACAGCGGCAAGGTCGTCGATGTGACCGGCCGGTCGACCGCCGACGGGGCGAAGGTCATCCAGTACACCGACAACAACGGCGCCAACCAGCAGTGGCGGCTCGCCGACACCGACTCGGGCTACGTCAAGCTGATCAACCGGAACAGCGGCAAGGCGCTGGACGTCTGGGGCCGGTCCACCGCCGAGGGCGCGGTGATCTCGCAGTACACCGACAACAACGGCACCAACCAGCAGTGGCGGCTCGTCCGCGTCGACGCCCCGCCGGCGAACGCGCACAACCCCGCGCTGCCCGGCTACAACGCCGACCCGCAGGTGCGTTACCTCGACGGGAAGTACTGGATCTATCCCACGAGCGACGGATACGCCGACTGGGGCTCCACCTCGTTCAAGGCGTACTCCTCACCGGACCTGGTGAGCTGGACCGACCACGGCGTGGTCCTGGATCTGGCGAACGTGAGCTGGTGCCACGCCAGGGCGTGGGCGCCGACCATCGCGTACAGGGACGGCACGTACTGGCTGTACTTCAGCGCCTGCCAGCAGATCGGCGTGGCCAGGGCCACCAGCCCGTCCGGCCCGTTCACCGACGCTCTCGGCCGCCCGCTCGTCAGCACGAGCCAGTACGGCGAGCAGGAGATCGATCCCGACGTGTTCATCGACGACGACGGCACGCCGTACCTGTACTTCGGGTCGGGCAACGCCGAGGTGGCCCGCCTGAGCACGAGCATGACCGCGCTGGCGACGACGCCGGTCAGGATCACGCCGGCGAGCTTCCGCGAGGCCTCCAACGTGTTCAAGCGCAACGGCCGGTACTACCTCATGTACTCCGAGAACGACACCCGGGACGAGAACTACCGCGTCGACTACGCCACGTCCAGCTCACCGCTCGGCCCCTTCACCAAGGCGGCCGGGAGCCCCGTGCTGGCGAAGGACACCACCTTGGGGATCCTCGGCACGGGCCACAGCTCGGTGGTGAAGGTTCCCGGCCGCGACGAGTGGTACATCGCCTACCACCGCTTCCGCATCCCCGGCGGTGACGGCACCCATCGCGAGGTCTGCATCGACAAGATGACCTTCGCCTCCGACGGGTCGATCAACAAGATCCAGCCCACGCTCACGGGGATCGCCCCAGTCGTCCCATGAAGCCCTCCACCGTCACCCGAGGCGCCGGCGGACGGCCCGTGAGGTGACCACCCGGCCCCGTCCCCCTTCCCCGGGGGGCGGGGTTGCCGGCGGGTCAGTTCCCGGCGGCGTCCGGGGCCCGCTCCTCTCCCCGGATCGCGGGCGAACGGTAGTCGTACGGCGTGCTGAGCACGACCGTGGTGCGCGTGCTGACGTGGGCGGACGCGCGGATCTGCTGGAGCAGCTCCTCCAGCGCGAGCGGCGAGGCGACCCGGACCTTGAGGATGTAGCTCTCGTCCCCGGCCACGCTGTGGCAGGCCTCGATGGCGCTGAGGTGGCTCAGCCGTTCCGGGGCGTCGTCGGGGGCGGCGGGGTCGTTGGGCTTGATCGAGACGAAGGCCGTGAGGGGAAGGCCGACCTCGTCGTAGTCGACCAGCGCCGAATAGCCGCGGATCACGCCGCGTTTCTCCAGCCTCCGTACGCGCTGGTGCACCGCCGAGACGGACAGGCCGGTCTCCTTGGCCAGATCGGTGAAGCTCATCCGGCCGTCCCTCGCCAGGAGCGTGACGATTCGGCGATCGATCTCCTCCACCCGTGCAACGGTAGCGGCGCGCGGCCCCGCCTCGGGTTCGGAACTGGTCACGGCATGATTCCATCCGCACCGGGTCAGGTAGCCGTCATCCGGCGGACCGGCGAGACGCACGACTTGCGCTGGGACGGGGCCGGCGACTCGAACCGGACCTGCCAGTCGCCGGTGGACGGCACCTTCTTACGCAGGGTGAACTTGCCCTGCGACCCCGTGGTCACCGTCCCCTGCTCGCTGAAGCCCCCAGCTCCGGCGGGATCGAACCACAGCCGTACCGTCTGCTGCGGGAGCGGGTCCCAGCGGGCCGGCTGGCCCGACGGCTTCACCCGGACGACCAGCGTGCCCTTGTGGGTGGCGGTCCTGCGGCGCTTGCCGTTCTTCGGGCTGGCCGAGTAGGCGATCCTGGTCACGGCCCCCGCTCCGCGTACGGTCGAGTGGACCTCGGCGCTTCGGGTGGAGCCCGTCCGCGCGACGTCCCGGGCCTCGCGCAGATTCCAGGCCTCCCGGAGATCACCTGCATCCCCCAGGTCGGCGGCACCGCCGTCCCCCGCGTCCCCCGCGTCCCCCGCGTCCCCGGCGTCCCCCGCGTCCCCGGCTTCCCGGCCGTCCCCGCGGAACTCGGCGGACCAGAAGCCGGACTCCTCGGCCGTGACCGTCACCGTGAACCCGCCGGACCTGTCGGTCCGGGTCCTCGCGGCCTCCTGCCTGACCAAGGTGTCGTCGGCGCGGAAAATAAGCGCGACCTCCCGGCCCGCCAGCCCGGTCCAGTCGTCTCCGCCGTCCGGCGAAGCCTCCAGGCGTCCCGTCAGCAGCAGCGGGCTCCCCTCGTCCACCGGGTCGGGCGACAGGCCGAACCCGGTGATCCTCGACGGGCGCCACGCCGCCCGCGTCCCGACCTCGAACCGCCGCTCCGCGTCCGCGTCGCCCGCCCGGACCACCACCCGCCAGGTCCCGGGCCGGACGTCCCCGCCCAGATCGTGCCGGGCCTCCCATCGCTCGTCGAAGAGGGTGCGCTCCACCTCGTCGAACCGCAGCGCCCCGCGGGAGCCGTCCGGCGCCACGAGCTCGCCCTCGACGAGAGCCGCGCCGCTGGTGACCACCTCGATCGTGACCTCGGCGGGGGCTCCGCCCTCCGCAAGCACGGGATCGGGGGCGACCTCGACCGTCTCCACGTTCGCGAAGCCGCTGTCGGGACCGTCGCGCAGAAGGCGCACGAGTGGTCGGAGAAGTCTCCGGATAATCGTCATGGGGGTCAGCACACCTTCCGGTAGGGCACTTCGGGGATGAGGCGACGCCAGTCGCCGGAAGTCAGCGGGCCGTCCGCCCGCGCGCACACGCCGGCCGCGGCCCGCGCCGGATCGACGGTGTAGCGCCGCAGCGTCCCGTCTTCTCCCGCACTGTAGAGGTCCCCGCCGTCCGCGCCGAAGGCCAGCGCGAGCACCGGCCCGGTGTGCGCCGTGTACGGCAGGCCCAGCGGCGCCCGCGTCGCGGCGTCCCACAGGCGGACCTCGCCGCTCGTGCCCCCCGTCGCGATGAGGCGCCCGTCGGGCGAGTAGGCGACGGCGACGACGTCGTCGAACCGGCCCTGGTCCGGGGCGAGCGTCCCCAGCCGGCGGTGGGTGGAGGCGTCCCACAGGCCCACGCCGAGCTGGTGGAAGCCGGTGGCCACCGTGGAGCCGTCGGGGCTGAAGGCCAGCGACCGCACGCCGTCGAGCTCGGGCCCGAACGGACGGTCGGCGACGGCGCCCGTGGGGAGATAGACGAGGGCGGCCTCCCGTCCGCCGATGGCCAGGATCCGGCCGTCGGCGCGGAACGCCATGACGTCCCACCCGTCCCGGCGGGGAACGGCGGCCTCGGTGCGCCGGGTGAGGTCCCACACCCGGACGGGCCCCCAGTCCTCCTTCACCGGCGCCGCGGCCAGGGCGTCGCCGCCGAGGGCGACGCCGCCGACGGAGGTCGCGCCGTCGACCGGGATGCTCGCGACCGGCCGTCCCTCCGGAACGCTCCACAGAAGCACGGCCGCCGCCGCCTTCCCCTCGGCCGGCCCGGCCGTGCCCGCGGCGAGGGTGCGCCCGTCCGGGCTGAACGCGAGAGCGGCGGCCGGGGGTGACCGCAGGGGCGGCCCGAGCCTGCGGCCGGTGGCCGGGTCCCACAGCTCCGGCCCGCCGCCGGACGTCACGGCGAGCGCCCTGGCCCCGGGGGCGAAGGCCGCCGCGACCGCTCGCGGGGCGACGGCGGTGGACCGGGCGCCTGCCCCGACGTCCAGCGTGGCCACCCTTCCGCCGCCGAGCAGGTAGCGAATCACCCGGTGGTCCGCCCCGATCCTGATGGCCGGCATCCCGGTGGTGTCGCCGGGCGCGGAGTAGGCCAGCGGACCTCCTCCCCCGGCGCTCCACAGACCCACGCCGGTGTGGTCGTACGTCAGCAGCAGGCGGCCGTCGTCGCTGTAGGCGAGCCACGCGGCGGCGGCGCCCTCCAGCACGGCGGAACGGCGGCGTCCGGACACGAGGTCCCAGAAGCGGACGTCGCCGCCACGGCTCACCGCGAGCGTCCGGCCGTCGGGGCCGAAGGCGACGGCCTCCGCCCGCCCGCTTCCAGGAGCCCGGACGCGCACGGCGGCGCGGCCGGGGCCGGGAAGCTCCCACAGCCGGTAACGCCCGTCGCGCAGCAGGACGGCCGCGCGTCCGGGGGAGCCGGGAGCCACGGTGACTCCCTCCACCAGCTCGTCGCGCACGTCCAGCAGCCGGGTTCCCGTGGCGGTGTCCCACACCTGGCCCCGGTGCCCGGGCGCGACCACGGCCAGGAGCCGCCCGTCCCGGCCGAACTCCATGTCCACGGCGCCGTCGCCGAACGCAGGGCCGACCGGCCGGCCCGTGCCGAGGTCCCACACCCGCAGGCGGCCACCGCCGGCGACCGCCAGCAGACTGGCGTCCGCGCTCAGCGCCACCGCGCCGACGTCCGCGCCGATGCCCTGGGCGCCGCCCGTGGCGCGGTGGGCCGCCACGTCCCAGCGCACCGCCCTGCCCTTGTCGGCCACGGCGAGCGTCCGCCCGTCCCCGCTCAGGTCGAAGCGCGCGCCAGCGGTCACCGGCGGTGGAAGGTCGATCCGCCGCTCCGGCTGGGCGAGCGAGCTGTAGAGGGCGGCCCGCGCCTCCGGGACCGCGGCGAGCCGCCAGGCGGCCACGCTCAGCGCCATCGCCGTCGCGGGGTCGGCCGAGCGCATGGTCCCGGCGAGGGCGGCGAGCCGGCGGGCGACCGCGGTGTCACGCTGCCTCTCGGCGGCGGACTTCTGGTTCACCGCCAGCCCCGTGGAGGTCAGCGCGACCGACGCCAGCACGACCAGGGCGGCGGTCAGCCGGCGGCGCCGCCGGGCCCGGACCCGCGCCAGAGCGCTGGATGCGTCGAGGAACGCCTTCTCCAGCATGTTCAGCGTCACGTGCTGACGCCCGGTCGCCGCCCACCCGAGGGCCCCCTCCAGGGCCGTCCCTTGATAAAGGTCCCCGGGACGCCGCCCGTTGGCGTCCCACAGCCGCGCGGCCTCGGTGAGCGGCCGCTGCACCCGCAGCCCGGCGCGGTCGGCCTCGACCCACGTCCGCAGCCGGGGCCACGCCCGCAGCAACGCGCCCGCCGCCAGCGAGACGGCCTCGCCCTCCCGCGCCACCAGCTCGGCCCCGGCGAAGGCCGACAGCACCCGGTCGGCCGTCGCCGCGTCGACCACGCCGTCGACCAGCTCGTCGGCCGGCACCCGCCGGGGCACGTCCTCGGCGCCTTCTCCCGGGGTCACCATGCGGAGCAGGATCCGGGGCACCACGGCCTGGTCGGCCGGGACGAGCCCGCCGTACACCTCCTCCGCGACCGCGGCGAGGGAGGGCGGCGCCGGCTCGGCGGACGGCCGCACCCCCTCCGCCGTGCGGGTCCCCTCCGCCAGCAGCACCGCGCCGTACGCCGAGGAGTGCCCGAGCAGCGTCATCAGCAGCTCCGGCGCGCCGGGCCTGGCCGACGGGTCCTTGTCCAGCGCCCGGGCGACCAGGCCGCGCAGCGGCTCCTCGAGCGCGGACAGGTCCGGCTCGGCGGCCAGGATGCGGTGCAGCAGGGCGGCGACGCCGGTCAGGTCCGCACCGCCGGCCCGTCCGCCGTCTCCCGCCTCCGCGTCCTGCGGGGCGCCGTCCGGCACCACGTGCCGCGCGGCGTCCACGGAGAACGGCTCGCGACCGGTGGCGGCGAACAGCGTGACGGCGCCCCAGGCCCACACGTCGACGGGCGGCCCGGCCCGGCGCCCGAGGACGGTCTCCGGCGCCATGAACGCCGGCGTCCCCGCCACGTGACCGGTGGTCGTGAGCGACATGTCGGCCGTCCTGGCGATGCCGAAGTCGATCACCCGCGGGCCGTCGGGGCCGATCAGCACGTTGTCCGGCTTCAGGTCGCGATGGACGACCGATGCCTCGTGGATCGCCACCAGAGCGGTGGCGATCCCCGTCGCGAGCCGGTGCAGCTCCCCCGCCCCGTACGGCCCGTCCCGCTCGACCGCCCGGCGCAGGCTGGGCCCGGCGACGAACTCGCTCACGATGTACGGCTGGACCGCCTCCAGGTCGGCCGCGATGACCCTGGCCGTGCAGAACGGCGCGACCCTGCGGGCGGCGGCCACCTCCTTGGCGAACCTCGCCCGCGAGTCCGCCTCACCACCGCCGCCGGCCATCCGCAGCGCCTTGACCGCCACCCGGAGCCCCGACTCGTCGTAGGCCTCGTAGACGACGCCCTGCCCGCCCTCGCCCAGCCGGCCGGCGAGCCAGTAGTCGCCGAGGCGGCGCGGGTCGCCGGGGAGCAGGACGGTCGCCATCCGGACCTCCCGCACACCGAAGACCGCGTCGTCTCGATGTTGCTATGCGGTCCCGGTTCCCGCCAAGAGGTCCGCGCGACCGGATCCGGCTGGGGGCCCCCTGGCGGGACCGGAGGTTTCTGTGGGGGGCCGAGCACACGCAAGCGGTCAACCGCCTGAGCCGATCCGCCTGAGCCGCACCATCTGAGCCCACCGCCTGAGCCGCACCGTCTGCGCGCGCCCCCCTGAGCCGCGCCATCTGAGCCCACCGCCTGAGCCGCACCGGCAAGCGAGCGCCGTCTGAGCGCGCCACCTGAGCGCGCCACCTGAGCGCGCCGCCTCCGCGCGATGGTGTGTCAGTCCCGCGACCACTGGGTACGGGCCTGACTAGGCGTTTCATCCGTTTTATGCCTATATATCCGAATCTGACGGCTTTCGTGGGCGGTGCGCCGGGCGAAACGGCGCGGCGGATCGCGTCGCCCGCGGCCGGACAGCGACCAGCCATGCGAGGACGACATGAGGGAACGACACGAGGACACGTCCGACCGCCTCGCCCGCACGCTGGCCTGGGCCGGCCTGGGCCTGGGTGTGGCACACATCGCCGGGCCGCGCGTGGCCGCCAGGATCGGCGGCGCCGGCGGCTCGCCCGCGGCCCGGCCGCCCTTCGCGGGCATGCGGGAGCTGCTCCACGCCGGAGTCCTGACGAGCGCCCGCGGGCCCGCCACCCGCATCTGGTCCCGCGTCGCGGGCGACGCCGCGGACCTGACCCCGGCCGGCGGGTCCGCGACCCCCCGGTTCGACCGCAGACGCCGCCGGATCGCCGCCGTCACAGGCGTGATCGTCGCCGTCGCCGCCGTCGACGCGTACGCCGCCATGCGGGCCGGGAGGAGGCGCGCCGGGACCGCGGGGCCCGGCCAGGCCGGCGGGGCGCGGGGCGTCCTGGACCTGCACGCCGCCATCACCGTCAAGCGGCCCCGCGAGGACGTCTACCGGTTCTGGCACAACTTCGAGAACTTCCCCCGCTTCATGGTGCACGTGGAGTCCGTCGAGGCGAGCGACGGCCAGACGCACTGGAGGGTCCGCGGCCCCGCCGGGAAGGGTGTCGAGTGGGACGCGGAGATCGTCGAGGATCGCCGCGACCAGCTCATCGCCTGGCGCTCGACTCATGGCGCCCTCGTGCCGAACAGCGGCTCGGTACGGTTCGCCGACGCCCCCGGGGATCGCGGCACCGAGGTGCGGGTGAGCCTGCGCTACCACCCGCCCGGCGGCAGGGCCGGGCTCGTCTTCGCCCGCCTGATGGGCGAGCACCCCGAGCAGCAGGTCCGCGACGATCTCCGCCGCTTCAAGCAGGTCATGGAGACCGGCGAGGTGGTCAGGTCCGAGGGCAGCCCCGAGGGCACCCGAGCGCTGCGTCAGGTCCTGCAGCGGCCCGCGCAGCCGGTGGGATGAGGAGGATCTCATGAAGGCCAACTGCTGGATGGGGCGCAACACCGTCGAGGTGCGCGAGGTGCCCGACCCCACGATCATGAACAGCCGCGACGCGATCGTCCGCGTCACCTCGACCGCGATCTGCGGCTCCGACCTGCACCTCTACGACGGCTACGTCCCCACCATGAAGAAGGGCGACGTCCTCGGCCACGAGTTCATGGGCGAGGTGGTCGAGGTGGGCCCCGGTGTGCCCAATCTCAAGGTCGGGGACAGGGTGGTCGTCCCGTTCCCCATCGCCTGCGGCGACTGCACCTCGTGCGCGCACGGCATGTACTCCGTGTGCGAGAACTCCAATCCCAACGCCGGCCTGGCGGAGAAGTTCATGGGCCACGCACCGGCCGGGATCTTCGGCTACTCGCACATGCTGGGCGGATACCCGGGAGGCCAGGCGGAGTACGCGCGGGTGCCGTTCGCGGACGTGGGACCCATCAAGATCGAGAGCGGCCTGCCGGACGAGAAGGTGCTGTTCCTGTCCGACATCCTGCCCACCGGATGGATGGGCGCCGAGATGTGCGGCATCAGGCCGGGCGACGTGATCGCCGTGTGGGGCGCCGGCCCGGTCGGCCAGTTCGCGATCGCCAGCGCGTTCCTCATGGGCGCGGAGCGGGTCATCGCCATCGACCGCTTCGCCTACCGGCTGAGGATCGCCGAGCGGGCGGGGGCGGAGACGCTCAACTATGAGGAGGCCGACGTCCGGGACGCGCTGCAGGACATGACCGCCGGCCGCGGCCCCGACGCGTGCATCGACGCCGTGGGCATGGAGGCCCATCACGCCCACCCCACGATCTACGCCTACGACCGGACGAAGCAGGCCACGCGCCTGGAGACCGACCGGCCGTACGCCCTGCGTGAGGCGATCATGGCCTGCCGCAACGGCGGGACGGTGTCGGTCATCGGCGTTTACGCGGGCTTCCTCGACAAGTTCCCGATGGGCGCGATCATGAACCGGTCGCTGACCCTGCGCAGCGGGCAGTGCCACGTCCAGCGGTATCTGAAGCCGCTGCTCCAGAAGATCGAGGACGGCGACATCGACCCGAGCTTCGTCATCACCCACCGCCTGCCGCTGAGAGAGGCGCCGCGCGCCTACGACATGTTCAAGAACAAGCTGGACGACTGCAACAAGGTCGTCCTGTCGGCCTGACACGCTCGCGCCCCGGTCACCGCGCATTCAGCAGTGCCTCGACCAGGACGCCGGGGTCGGCGCCGGACGGCCAGTCGCTCACCTGGCCGTCGCCGACCTCGATGACCCGCCAGACTCCGTCCGCCCGGCGCACCAGATCGGTCGTGACGAACCGCGCGGCGAGGCTCCGCACGGCCTCGCGGATCTCGCCGAGGTCCGCGGGCGGCGTCGTGACGTCATCGGGGCTGTCCGGATGCGGACCGGCCAGCACCGGCTCGCCGTCCACCCACCACACACGCACCTGCGCCCCGGTGAGCTGCTCGAAGCGGCGGATCACCAGCCCACCGGCCAGATCCTCGCCCTGCAGCTCGGCGAAGCGCGCGGCGACCCGTTCCAGCGCGTCCAGATCGGGCGCGTAGCAGGCCTCCAGCCACTCGTGCTTGCGCGACTTCACATAGTCCTTGACCACGTAACCGTCTCCGCCGAGCCCGCCGGCCAGCGCCGCCAGCCGCTCCCCGCGCGGCGGCGCTTCGCCCGGCGCCATCGGCACGACCACCGAGGGCGGTGTCAGATCGCGGAAGGAGGCCAGCCACCCGGGCAGCTCATGACCGCGGCGGTAAGCGGCGGCGTCGGTGAGCGGACGGCAGCCCTTCGCACGCAGGGCTTCCTCAAGCGCCGCGTACTGTCCGGAGGTCACCATCCAGCCCCGGTACCAGACCGCGCCGAACCCGTCCGGCACCCGCGCGACCGCCTCCTCCGCCCGGCCGGCGGTGAGCGCGTCGTGATCGATCAGCGCGCGCAGGCCGTCTCGATCCCGTACGGCGAGCGCCTGCGCGGCGAAGTGCGGATCGGCCCGGCGAGGCTGGAGCGGATCCGCGCAGAACAGGAAACCCACCGCCATGATCAGCAGAATACGGGGCCTCGCCCCCGCCTTCATCTGGTTTGTCGGACGGTTTGTCCGGGCGGTCTCCGGTGATCGCACCTTGGTGAGGCTGCTATGGGCAACCGGCCCGAGCCATGTCGGCCACGGCGCGCCGCCATCCGGGGAGCGGTCCGTCCTTCCAGGCGACGCGCACCTCGTAGCCGCTCTCCCGGCCGTACGCCACCATCTCCAGGCGCCATTCGCCGGGCTCGGATCCGCATGGGACGTCCAACTCCAGGACGAGCGGCCGGGCTCCGCCGGCGGGGAGCGTCCAGCCTCCGCGGGGAAGTACAAGAAGGCCATCGGGCATGCCATCATGCGGGTCGACCACCCGGACGGGAAGGGTCGTTCCCGGCGAGATCGAGGAAGGCGTGGCCGGGACCAGGCCTTCGTTGCGCAGGTCCACATGAAGGCGGACCCGGCCGGCTACCGCTCCCGGCTCGACCAGTGTGGGCGTGGCGCTCAGCCAAGGGACGGCGGCACCGCTCCACCAGGCGGCCACCGCGAGCAGGGCCATGACGGCGACGATGGACACAATGACGGCGAGCCGCCGCCGCCAGGACACGCGAGGCGCGATCATCACCCACGTCCCGTCACTGATCACCGACGCCACACGACCTTCCAATGACATAGATGTATTAACATATTGATACAGTGGGAGCCTTGCCGCAATGCCGGGGAGAGTCCTATATGTCCATGTCATCACTGGGACAGCTCGCCTACACGCTCGCGTGGATGTTCGCCGTCCCCACGCTGGCCCTGCTGGCCGCGTTCGCGCCGGTCAGCAGGCGGCGGCTCACCGCCTTCGGCCTCCGGCGCGACATCACCGTCACCGTCGGCAACGGACCGATCCTGATCGGATACCTGGCCAGGGTCGCCCGATGGCGGGCACTCGGCGGAGCGGCCGGGTGGATCGCGGGTGGCGCCCTCGCCCTCCCCGGCGGCTGCTACTTCTGGGGCGCGGCCGGATACCTGACCGGCGCGCTCACCGCCGAGGTCAAGACGTCGGTGCGGCCTTCGCCGGGACTGCGACGGGCCGCTTTGACCGTGCGCCGCTCCCGCGACTACCTGTCCTGGGGCGCCCGTTGGGGCCCGGTGCTCATAGTCACGGCCCTCGCCTGCCAGATGGCCATCTATGTGCGCTGGCCGAACGCGGGCCTTCCAGACGTTCGCCCGGCCAGGGCGGCCGCCGATCTCGCGGCCATCACCGTGCTGGTCATCGTCATGGGACTGTCGCGACGGCTCATCACCCAGCGTCCCCGGCCCGTCTTGGCCGCCGACCTGAGCGCGGCCGACGACGCGATCCGCGCCGGCTCGCTGCAGACCATCAGCGGGGCGTCCCTGGCATTGATGTGCCTGGCCGCCACCGACGCGATGTGGGCGGCCCTGCTCGATCTCGACGCCCCGGAGCCGTTTAACTGGATCTCCACGTGGCTGAGCATCGCGATGTACGTGTTCGCCCTTTACTCCTGGTTCGGGGTCCGGGGGCGCGTGCGCCGGCCGCGGCGGAGGGCGGCGGCGTGATCGTCGAGATCGACCCGGGATCGTCCACCCCGCCGTACGAACAGCTCAGGACGCAGATCGCCGCCCTTATCCGCAGCGGTGATCTGGCGGTGGGCGCACGCCTGCCCAGCATCCGGCAGCTCGCCCGAGATCTCGGCCTGGCCTCCGGGACGGTCGCGCGGGCCTACCGGGAGCTGGAGGCCGCCGGATACCTGCGGGGAAGGGCCGGTCAGGGCACCGTCGTGCGGGAGATACCCGAGATGACCGAGACCGAGCGCGGCGCACGGCTCGCGGAGGCGGCGCGGGCGTACGCGACGGCCGTGCGCGAGCTCGGCGCGGACATCGAGGCGGCCGTGAGAGCCGTCCGGCACCAGCTCGCCGACTGACCCCTCGCAGGCGGCCGGGCGATCACCCCTTGGTGACGGCGCGGGCGATGACCACTTGGTCTAACGTCTCTGCCCCAATGCCGACTTGCACTATTGAGACGATATGAAACGTCTGATGTGGATACGCTCTGGAGTGTCCACCGCAGTGGCGTCGTGACGCCCCCTCCCCCGTGGACCAGCCCCGTGAGAAGTGGAGCTTTTCGCCATGGCTAAGGAGGCCGCAGACGCTGGAGCGGCCAGGGCCGTCGTCGCACGAATGGGCTGGGCGACAGTGGCTGTGGCGCCCCCCGCCGCGGCCGCCGTCTGGTGGCCGGGACTGGCCGGACGCCCCTGGTGGACCCTGACGGCTGTGCTGGTCTACGAGAGCGTGCTCCTCGCGGGGGCCCTTCTCAAGGGTGTCGCCGGAAAGCTGCTAGGCCGATGGGAGCAGCGGCTGACGGACCAAGCCGACGACGCCCTACGCCGCCGGTTCTCGCGCTTCCGGAGCCGATACTTGGAGCATCTGCACTACAGCACGCGCGGCATCGAGCAGGTGGGCGTCCCCCGCAAGACGGCCTGGACCCCGCCCTTGGACAAGGTGTACGTCGACGTCGCGCTCGTCCACCGCCCAGCACACGAGACCTACCGCGACGCGCTTGTCGCGCAACGGCAGGTGCCGGGGCCGCGGCGGTCGCTGCGCTCCTTCCTGGACGAGGGCGAGTCGATCGTCATAGCGATCCTCGGAGCGCCCGGGATCGGCAAGACCACGCTGCTGCGCCGGACCGCGCACGAGTTGAGTTCGCCCAGCCGACTGTCCTGGGGCCGCCGCCGTACTCTCCCGGTTCTCTTGAGGTTGCGCGACCACGCGCGACTCATCACCGAGGGCGGCGACACGACGCTACCGGGCCTCATCGTCGCGGACATCAACGGGCGCTGCGGCCAGGAGCCGCCGGGATGGTTCGAGCGCCAACTGAAGGACGGCGCCTGCCTGGTCATGCTCGACGGGCTCGACGAGGTCGCGAGCGAAGCCGACCGCGCGAAAATCGTCTTGTGGGTGGGCGAGCAGGTCAATCGGTATCACAAGAGCAGCTTCGTACTGACGTCGCGCCCGCACGGCTACGTGGACGTGGAGGGAGCGGTGGTCGTTCAAGCGCAGCCGTTCACCTCCGACCAAATTACGGAATTCGCCTACGCCTGGTATACGGCGCACGCGGAGGAGAAAGTCGGACAGCGCCACCTCGACGCCGAGGCACGGCAGACCAGGATCGCCGCAAAGGTCGCTGCCGGCCACCTGCTGGAGGATCTGCATACGCGCCGGGACCTGTGGCTGCTGGCCACCAACCCGCTGCTGCTGACCATGCTCAGCATCTTGCACGAGAACAACTCCGCACTTCCGCGGGACCGCGCGCAGCTTTACTCCGACATCGTGGAGCTCCTCGTCTGGCGCCGCCAGCGGGACAAGCGGGGCGGTGTCGAGCTTCACGGAGACCTGCCGGGCAAGCAGAAGGAGCTGGTCCTCAGCGAGCTGGCGTTCGCGATGATGGCGGGGGGCGTCACTGTGATCGACGCCGCCGACGCCCGGGAGCTCGTCGACGAACTACTGCCCGACATCTCCTGCGACCGCGACGCGGCCACGTTTCTGGCCGACTCCGTTGCTGCAGGCCTGCTGATCGAGCCGTCGGAGGAGACGTACGCCTTCGCCCACAAAACCTTCCAGGAGTACCTGGCGGCCGTGAACGTCAAAGAAAACGCCCGGGTCGACAGGCTGGCCGCCGAGGTCGGCTCCGACTGGTGGCGGGAGACCATCCTGCTCTTCGTCGCCCGATCTCCCGCTGATTCGATCATCGAGGCGTGCCTCGACCGCGACGACGTCGACAGCCTCGCCTTGGTCTTCGACTGCGCCGAGACGCTGCACAAGCTGGACCGGCGGCTGAAGAAACGCCTGTCGGCGGTCCTCGCCGAGGCGGGGCATCCCTCCACATCCCCCGCCCGGCGGCGGCTGCTCACAGCGGTGACGGTCAAACGGGCTGTGCGGGGAGCCGTCCCCCTTCCGGGCGGCGCCGAGTTGTGCGCACGTCCACTCAGCCAGGAGGTCCATCGCCTCTTCCTCCGCGACCTCTCGATGGAAGAAATCGCCCGGCTGGTCCTAGCACCTGGGCCCGCGGCGCCCGCCGGCGCACCTGGGGACACGCCCGCCGTCTACGCCAGCGCGATCGAAGTGTCCGCCGTCCTAACCTGGGTGCGGTCACTCCTCCCGGACGGCCCGGCCGTGCGGCTGCCCACCGCAGCCGAGCTGAGCAGCCCGGAAGTGCGCGCCATGATGGAGCGCCGCGGCCACGGCGTCTGGATCGCGGACTCCCGCGACACGTCCCGCCCGTCCCTGTGGCTGCCCGAAGGGACGCCGAACCCATGGTCCACTACCGCCGACCGCGTGCTGACCCGGGCGACGGCAGACGCCGAGTCCTTCGACAAGATCCTGAAGCGCGCCGAGGTGCTGCGGCTGACCGTGACGGCACTCGACGTCGTCGGCGTCGAGTACGCGCGCGACGCCCTCTACACCGCCCTGCGAGAGCTGCGGTCGGGCTCTAAGACGGGTGCCCCGCACGCCGCTCTGGGGCCGGCCCGCGAGGTTGTCGAGATCCCCACGACCATCGGGAGCGCCGAGGGCAGGGACGCGGCCGCGGTCCGCGTCTTCGCGGACGAGCTTTTGGACCGCGTCCGGGACTGCCTCTCCCACCTCGGGGCGCCCAGCGCCGCGGACACGACGGGCGACGTCGCCTCCGCCCTCGGTCCGGCGCTGCACCGCCGTCACGACATCGTCATCACGACGTCCGGTGGTCTGGCTCACGAGTACCTGTCCACTCTTGAGAGTGCCTTCGAACTGCGCAGACTGCTCGCCCGCGCGGTGGACCAGGCCCGGAGACTCACCACCGAGCTGGGGGTCGGCCCTGTACGGCACCGCCTGGGCACCCGCGATCGCGCCGGCGCGATCGCCGAGGCACTGAGCGGGGCGTACGACCACATTTCCTCAGACCCGGGCTCGCGGTGGGCGTCCTTGTCCTACCGCGCTGTGGTCGGCGTGATCCGAAGCGCACTTCCGAACGCGCTTGAGATTTCCAGCGATCTCCTGGTCGAGGGGGACCCCGTCGCTCACGCCAGGCAGCTGGCCGAGAGCCTCGCTGGCGGACTGGGCGACGCCGCATGGAAGGTGGACGGCCTGGCCCGGGCGGCCGCGCTCAACGACGCGCTTTACGATGCCTGCTTCAGGATCTCGTTCGCCGACGCCCCGGCGTCGTCTCCGGGGTCGTCCACAGGGCCGGACGATCCCCGGGCCCTGGCGCTCCTCGACGTCGTCCGCTTCGAAGTCGCGGACGTGGAGCGGCTCGCCGCGCTCCGCGCCGTTCTCCGCGAGCAGCTCTCCGAGCTCGCCGCGTTCCTGGAGCTGAGCCAGATCCTGCAACGACTCGACCACGACAGCCCTCGCACGAGACCCGGCAGGTGGCATTCGGTGCTGGAGACCATCGCCTCCGGTGTGATCGTAGATCCGTCGCGCACAGCTCACCTCCTTGGCGCCGGGCTCAACCTGCTTGCGGGGATGCGTATCGCGGGCGCCGGTGACCAGCCCGAGCTCGCCCGGCATCCCGATCCGGCGGTCGCCCTCGCCGCCCTCCTGGCCCGCGTTGGCCTTCCGGAGCTCACCGGAAAGCGTCCACCAGCTCGACGGACCGCGGCGATGGTGATGTTTGGTGCCCTCGCGGCGGCGTTCACGCTTGGACAGCGTCCCTCCGAGGCCATGCGATCGGCGGGCGGAATGTACGTGGAGGTAGCCGCCGGGATGAGCACGCTGCTGGACCGCCTGGAGGGACGAACCGTCGCCGCTGAGACGATCACGCTGGTGATGGAGAAAGGAGAGACCGTTCTCCCCGCCTGATCCAGCTCCGGTCACCCCTTGGTGACGGCGCGGGCGATGACCACGCGCTGGATCTGGTTGGTGCCCTCGACGATCTGCAGGACCTTCGCCTCCCGCATGTGGCGCTCGGCCGGGAAGTCCTCCACGTAGCCGTAGCCGCCCAGCACCTGCACGGCGTCGGTCGCGACCTTCATGCACATGTCGGTGGCGAACAGCTTGGCCATCGCCGCCCGCGTGCCGTACGGCCGCCCGGCGTCGCGCAGCCGCGCGGCCTCCAGGTAGAGCGCCCGCGCGGCGGCGATCGACGTGGCCATGTCGGCCAGCATGAAGCCGATCCCCTGGAAGTCGGCGATCCTGGAGCCGAACTGCCTGCGCTCCCCGGCGTACGCGGACGCCACGTCGAAGGCGGCCTGGGCCACGCCGACGGCACAGGCCGCGATGCCGAGCCTGCCGCCGTCGAGGGCGGCCATCGCGATGCGGAAGCCCTCCCCTTCCGAGCCGATCAACGCGTCCCCCGGGAGCCGTACGGCGTCGAACCGCACCTGCGTGGTCGGCGACGAGCGCATCCCCATCTTGCGCTCGGGGACGCCGTACGACAGCCCTTCGAGGCCCGACGGGACGTGGAAGCAGGAGACGCCCCGGGCGCCGTCACCGGAGGTGCGGGCCATCAGGGTGTAGAAGTCGGCGACACCGCCATGGGTGGTCCACGCCTTGACGCCGTCCACCACGTAGCCGCCGGCGTCGGCCACCGCCCGGGTGGTGAGCGCCGCCGCGTCCGACCCCGACTGCGGCTCCGACAGGCAGTAGGCGCCGAGCAGCTCCCCGCCGGTCATCGACGGCAGCAGCCCGGCCCGCTGCGCCGCGGTGCCGTACGACGCGACCGGGAAGCACGAGAGCGTGTGGACGGAGACGCCCAGCCCGACGGCCAGCCACGCTCCGGCGAGCTCCTCGATCACCTGGAGATACACCTCGTACGGCTGGGCCGACCCGCCGTACTCCTCCGGGTAGGGCAGGCCGAGCAGACCGGACGCGCCGAGCAGGCCGAACAGGTCGCGCGGGAACCGGCCCGCCGCTTCGTCGGCGGCCGCGCGCGGCGCGACCTCCTTGACGGCCAGCTCACGGGTTAGATCCAGCAGGTCGTGCGCCTCGGGCGTGGGCAGGACTCGGTCGACGCTCATCAGGTGCTCCCGTCGGGGTACGGCGGTTCGAGGATCGGGGGCCGGGATCGCCGGCCCGCCCGATTGTCACATTCTTCCCGAACTACGCCGTCCCAGCGGATCACACGACGATGAGCTCCCTGCTGGTGTGGTTGAGCCGTTCGCCGGCGGTCTCACCGCAGATGACGATGTCCTCGATGCGGGCGCCGTGCCGTCCGGCCAGGTAGATGCCGGGCTCGACGGAGAAGGCGTATCCCGGCCGCATGGGCTCGGTGTTGCCCGACACGATGTACGGCTCCTCATGGGTCTCCAGCCCGATGCCGTGGCCGGTCCTGTGGATGAACTCGGCGCCGAAGCCCGCCTCCGTGATCACCTCCCGGGCGGCCGCGTCCACGGACTCGCAGGTCACCCCGGGACGGACGTGGGCGCAGGCCGCCTCCTGGGCCTGCCTGAGCACCTCGTAGTACGCGGTGAACTCGGCCGGCGGCTCCCCCACGCAGTAGACGCGGGTGGAGTCGGAGCAGTATCCGCTCGGCATGGTCCCGCCGATGTCGACCACGACGGGCTCGCCCGGCTGGATGACCCGGTCGGACAGCTCGTGGTGGGGGCTGGCGCCGTTCGGGCCGGAGCCGACGATCACGAAGTCCACCCTGGCGTGCCCGGCCTCGATGATCGCCTCGGCGATGTCCTTGCCGACCTCGCGCTCGGTCCGTCCCGCCTTGAGGAGCCCGGGGACGAGGCCGTGCACGGTGTCGATGGCCGCGCCGGCCTCCGCCAGGGCCGCCGCCTCAGCGGGGGACTTGCGCATCCGCAGCTCGCGCAGCACGCTGCCGGCCAGCACCTGCTCGGCGCCCGGCATCGCGTCGCGGAACCGCAGCGACTGCAGCGCCCACATCCGGTCGGCGAGGCCGACCCGCCCCACCGGGCCGATCCGCCGGGCCACCAGCGCGTACGGATCGTCCGTCTCGTCCCAGGGCACGAACTCCAGGCCCAGCCGGGAGGCCGGCGAATGCTCGGCGGCGGACAGCTCCAGGCGCGGGACGACCAGGAACGGCTCTCCCGACGCCGGTACGGCCAGGCACGTCAGCCGCTCCAGCGGCATGGCCTCATAGCCCGTCACGTAACGCAGGTCAGGGCCGGGAGTCAGCAGCAGCGCGCCGAGACCGGCCCGGCCGGCCGCCTCGGCGACGGCCGCCACGCGGGTCGTGGGATACAGCTCGGCGGTGTCGAAGGACGTCGATGTCACGGCATCCAACTTATCGAGGGCGCACCCCCCGGGGCACATCCAGGGTTCCGAAGGCACGTCGCCGACGGCGCGGCCCGGCACTTTCGGGCGAACGTCAGCACCCCGGCGCCGCTGGGGCGACGCGCCCGGATGGGCCGATCGTGAGGCCGCGCAGAAGACATAGCACAGGTCCGCCGCGGCACACGGACAGGTGAAGGCGTTCCTTCCACCCGGATAGAAGAAATGCCATCCCGAGGGTGGGAACGACTGCTACGCTCCGCGCAAGGACGATCACCCTGCGTCCGATCACAGGTCAGTGACAGTCATCTTCGAGAGTGAGTTACATGGTCGGCGTAGCGGGCGGCCCTCAGCCGCCCCACCCCCCAGCGGACGACCGCATCCGGAGCGCGACGACCGGAGCCGTCGGGCCCGCGCTCCTCGCCCACGCCACGCGGCCGGTCCGTGCCGAGCCCCGCATCCGCAGAAGCGGGGGCCTGCGGAGCCTGCGCGCCGTGCTGGAGCCCGCCGCGTCAGGCGTGCACGGGGTGATCCAGGACATCACGGCGCGCAGACAGGCGGAGCGGATCGTGTCGGACTCCACACGCCGGCTCTTCGAGACGCGGGAGACCGCGGCGGAGGAACGCCGCGTGACGCTGGCGCTGCGGGAGGCGATCCTGCCCGAGCCCGGCGCCTCCGTCGACCTGCCGTACGCGCGGATCGCGGTCCGCTACGTCCCCGCGGGAAGGGCGGCCAGCCTCGGGGGCGACTGGTACGAGGCGGCCCCCCTTCCCGACGGGCGGATGTTCCTCGCCGTCGGCGACGTGTCCGGGCACGGCCTGCCCGCGATCGCCGAGATGGCCCAGCTGCGCCACGCGCTGCTCGGCCTGACCATGACGGGAGCCTCCCCCGGCCTGCTGCTGTCCTGGCTGAACACTCTCGTCCTGAACCGGATGGCCGACACCACCGCGACCGCGGTCTGCGGCCACTTCGACCCGGGCAGCCGGATGTTCACCTGGGCTCAGGCGGGCCATCCGGCGCCGATCCTGGTGCGACGCGGGGGCGCGCGCCAGCTCTCGGCGCCGCGAGGGGTCGTCCTCGGGGCCGTGCCGGAGCTGCGGTACGGAGTGTCGGACGTCCGCCTGGAGCCGGGCGACGTCCTGCTGATGTTCACCGACGGCCTGGTGGAGCGCCGTTCACGTGACATCGGCACGGGGCTGTCGATGATCGTCGAGGCGGCCGGGCGGATGGCGGACGGCGCCGGCCTCGACGCCGCCCTCGACCGCCTCCTCGACGAGATCGGCGGCCCCAACCCCGAGGACGACACCTGCCTGCTCGCGGTTCGCGTCACCGGAGGCGGCGCGGACGCCGGCTGACCCTCCAGCGGGTGCCGGGGTCAGGTACGGGGGAGCAGGGCCCCGGCCAGCTGCCGCCATCGCGGCATGGCCGACCGGCCCGGTTCGACGCCGAGAACCTGGACGGCGACATGATCCGCGCCCGCGTCGAGCTGGCCGTGCAGCTTGCCGACGATCGTGTCGAGGTCCCCCCAGAACACGAGGTCGTCGACGAGCCGGTCGCTGCCACGGCCGCTTGCCGACGATCGTGTCGAGGTCCCCCCAGAACACGAGGTCGTCGACGAGCCGGTCGCTGCCACGGCCGCCGTCGATGTCCGCTTCGGTGTAGCCCAGGCGATGGAATTTGGCGATGTTGTACTTCGTGGTGAGGTACACGTGCAGGTGCTCACGTGCGATCTCACGCGCCTTGCCCGGGTCGCTCTCGAAGAGCACCGCCTGCTCGACGCCGAGGAACGGGCCGTCGCCCAGCACCTCCCGCGCCTGTGCCGTGTGCCTCACCGTCACGTGGTAGGTGTGCGCGCCTTCGGCCCGATCGCGGGCCATCTCCAGCATCTTCGGCCCGTACGCGGCCAGGAGGCGCCGCATCGGCGCCTTCGGCACGGGATTGGCGCTCGTCGTCGCGTCCATGGCATCCAGGTACTCGCTCATCGCCCCCAGCGGCCTGGTCCGGGGGCGCTCACCCCCGAAGCCGAGACCGAGCAGGTGGCGATCCGGGTAGGCGTCCGCCAGAAGCAACGCCGCGCCCCGGGTCCACCGCGGCTCGCGGGACCAGATCCGGGCGATGCCGTTGACCACGCTGATGCGCCGGGTGCAGGACAGCAGGAACCCGGCGTGGGTCATCGCCTCGCGTCCGTCCCTCTCCGGGATCCAGAACGCCGGCCAGCCGAGGTCTTCGAGCTCCTGTATGGACTCTCGCATCATGCTCGCCGGCTGGTCCTCGAAGTCGAACGTCCAGACCCCGAAGCGCCCCAGACTCATCCCGTCGATCACGCCCATGTCTCCTCCTGGCCGAAGGCGCGGAACCACCCTTCGTGGAGCCCGCATCCATCGAAGTATCGCAGAATCTCGATATGATCTGGACGCCAGCGCCGTCCATGCCGACGGCGGACGTCCATGCCGACGACGGCGTCCCGGTCGGCACGACGAGCGCTAAAGCGAGCGTCCCAGCACGTCGACAAGCCGGGCGATGCGCTCCTCGTCCCGCCGGTAGTGCGTCCACTTCCCGATGCGAGTGGAGCGGACCAGCCCGGCACGTTCCAGCGATGCCATGTAGGCGGAGACGGTCGACTGCGCGAGCCCGGTCTTGGCCTGAATGTGGCTCACGCACACGCCGGCCTCGTACGGGTCCGCGATCGCCTCCTCCACCGGGAAGTGACGCTCGGGATCGCGCAACCACTGGAGCACCTGGAGCCGCACCGGGTTCGCGAGCGCCTTGAACACGGGGAGCAGCTGGGCGAGGGCGTCCAGCGAAGGCTCGGTGTGTGTCGTCATGACCCGTCAAGAGAAAGAGGAAGTAAGCCGCAACATCGAAGAACTTCGATATGATACCCCGCCCTCAACCACCCAGATCAGGTGCGGCGCGCCCGCAGCGGCGGCACCGGCGCGCGACAGCGGAGCCGGATGGCGGCCCACATATGCGGCCCTTCGCACCGGCCCTCCGCACCGGCCGTTCCGCTGGCCGCACTCCTCGGCGGCGTGGACGGGCGACAATGGGAGGGTGCTGATGCTTCTCGACACCCCGTCGCTCTACTTCCGCGCGTTCTACGGGATCCCCGAGTCGGTGACCGCCCCGGACGGCATGCCCGTGAACGCCGTGCGCGGCCTGATCGACATGATGGCGACCTTGGTGCGGCAGCACTCCCCCGACGAGATCGCCGCCTGCATGGACGCCGACTGGCGGCCGGCCTTCCGGGTGGCCGCGATCCCGTCGTACAAGGCGCACCGGGTGGCGAGCGGCGCCGAGGAGTCGGTGCCGGACACGCTCGCACCGCAGGTCCCCGTCATCGAGGAGGTACTCGACGCGCTGGGCGTCGCCCGCATCGGCGTGCCGGGCTACGAGGCCGACGACGTGATCGGCACGCTCGCGATCGCCGCGCCCGGGGCGGTCGACATCGTCACCGGTGATCGCGATCTTTTTCAGCTCGTCGATGACGTCAAACCCTGCCGTGCCCTTTACACAGTAAGGGGGATTCGGAACCTGCAGATGGTGGACGAGACGTTCGTCAAGGAGAAGTACGGCATTCCGGGCCGCGCGTACGCCGACTTCGCGACGCTCCGCGGCGACCCGAGCGACGGTCTGCCGGGGGTCGCCGGGATCGGTGAGAAGACGGCGGCGGCTCTGATCACCCGCTTCGGATCCCTCACGGCGATGCTCGCCGCACTCGACGAAGGCGGGACCGACGGCTTCCCCGCGGGCGCCCGCGCGAAGCTGGCGGCGGCCCGCGACTACCTTGAGGTGGCGCCCGCCGTGGTGAAGGTGGCCCATGACGTCCCGATCCCGGACGTGGATCTGACCTGCCCGGCCAAACCACGCGACCCCGAGCGGCTGGTGGCCCTCGCGGACCGCTACAACCTCGACGGCCCGCTGAACCGCCTGCTGGCGGTCCTCTCGGACCGATGACGCTCCAGGGACTGTCCGGATCTCCTGGCCGGCCGGTGACGGCGGGCGATCCGGCGATCGAACGGCAGAGAGCCCTGGCTAGAGCGGCCATACGTGTCAGGGCCGCCACGCGACCGCACAGCGCCGTATCACGACAAGGCCGACGGATCGGGTGAAGGCCTGGCGAAGCTGGCGGAGTAGGTTGATCGCGTGGTCAACATGAGGATCCGCCTTCACGCCGAGCACGGCACGGGGAGCCAGAACGGACAGCGCTCCGACGGGCAGGCCGAGCAGGCGCGCGGGCAGCGCCCACCCGAGCAGAAGCACGAGCAGAAGCACGTCGCGGCGGACAGCGGGCCTGGCGCCGGCTTCAGCGGGCTCAGCGCCGGATTCGCCCGTATCCGACGGGAGTTCGATCTGCCGGACGGCTTCCCGCCCGCCGCGCAGGCGGAGGCCGAGCGTGCCGCCACGTCGGCGGCCCCGCCCGATGAGGACCGCACCGACCTCCCGCTCGTGACGATCGACCCGCCGGGCTCGATGGACCTGGACCAGGCGCTGGCCATCGAGCGTCGCGGCGAGGGTTACCGGGTCTGGTACGCGATCGCCGACGTGGGCGCGTTCGTCCGGCCGGGCGGGGCGGTCGACCGGGAGGCGCGGGCGAGGGGCGAGACCGTCTACCTCCCGGACACGCGCGTCCCGCTGCACCCCGCGGTGCTGTCCGAGGGGGCGGCCAGCCTCCTGCCTGGCCAGACGCGCCCCGCGGCGCTGTGGCGCATCGACCTCGGCGCGTCCGGAGAGGTGGAGGCGGTCGATCTGCGCCGCGCGCTGGTCCGCAGCCGGGAGCGGCTCGACTACGACGCCGTCCAGGCGGCCGTGGACGCCGGGACCGCCGAGGGGACTCTCGCACTGCTCGCGGAGGTGGGGCCCCTGCGGCTCGGCCTTGAGCGGGCCAGGGGCGGGGTGTCGCTTCCGACGCCGGAGCAGCGGGTGGTGCCGGACGGCGACGGCGGCTACGCCGTCGAGTTCCGCTCCGGCCACCCCTGCGAGGCGTGGAACGCCCAGATCTCCCTGCTCACGGGGATGTCGGCGGCGCGGCTCATGCTGGACGCCGGGATCGGCGTGCTCCGCGTGCTGCCCGAGGCCGGGCCCCGGGACGTCGCGACGGTCCGCAGGATGGCCGCCGCCCTGGGCGTCCCCTGGCCGGAGGGCGCGTCGTACGGAGACGTCGTCCACGGTCTCGACCCCAAGATCCCCGGACACGCGGCCTTCCTCAACGAGTCGGCCGTCCTGCTGAGGGGCGCCGCGTATGTGTCCTTCAACGGCTCCCCGCCCGAGCACGCCGTGCACGCGGCGGTGGCGGCGCCGTACGCGCACGTGACGGCGCCGCTGCGGCGCCTGGTCGACAGGTACGCCACGGAGGTCTGCCTGGCCGTGGCGGCCGGGACGCCGGTGCCGGAGGAGGTCGCCGGGGCCCTCGCCGCGCTCCCCGAGGAGATGGCGTCGTCGGCCAGGCGCGCCTCGGGTGTCGAACGGGCGTGCGTGGACCTGGTGGAGGCGGCCGTCCTGGAGCCCCGGGTGGGCGAGGTGTTCGAGGCCGTCGTCATCGACGTCGAAGAGGGCCGGCCGGGCGGCCGGATCCAGATCGCCGAGCCCGCCGTGATCGCCCGCTGCGACGGCGACGGCCTGCCGCTCGGCGAGCGGATCCCGGTACGGCTGACGCGCGCCGATCCCGGGACCCGCGAGGTCCGCTTCACCGCCGCGTCCTGAAGTCCCCGCCGGGCCGGGCGGCTCAGGCCACGGAGGAGTAGGCGACCACGCCGCGGCGCATGGCCTCGATGGCCTTCGCCGCGGTGTCGCCCACCTTGCTGCCCTTGGGCGCGGCGTCCTTGAGCTGGCCCAGCAGGTCGAGCAGCTGCTTCACCCACCGGACGAAGTCGCCCGCGGCGAGGTCGCTGTCGGTCAGCACGGCGTCGAGGCTGTGCCCCTTGGCCCAGCGGAAGGCCGGCCAGGCGAAGCCCAGGTCGGGCTCCCTGATGAACGACAGGCCGTGGTCCTCCTCGACGCCCTCCAACTCGCCCCACAGGCGGATCATCTCGGCCAGCGCCCCCCTGGCCGCC
Source organism: Microbispora sp. NPDC049125 (assembly GCF_040802045.1). Taxonomy (NCBI): domain Bacteria; kingdom Bacillati; phylum Actinomycetota; class Actinomycetes; order Streptosporangiales; family Streptosporangiaceae; genus Microbispora; species Microbispora sp. NPDC049125. The sequence goes on from NZ_JBEZDW010000009.1 coordinate 113,894, forward strand.
CCCGCGGGGATCTTCGGGCTGCGGGCGTCGTCCGACTGGCGCGACTCGTAGACGAGCGACGACACACAGGCGGCCAGCTCCGCCGGGTCGAGGCCGTCCCAGACGCCGGAGCGCAGGCACTCGGCGGTCAGCAGGTCGAGCTCGGTGTAGAGCTTGGCGAGCCGCCGCCCCTCCTCGGTGACCGTCTCCCCCCGCAGGTAGCCGAGCTGGTCCAGCACCCCGCACACCCGGTCGAACGTACGGGCGATGACGTGGGAGCGGCCCTCCACCCGGCGGCGCAGCCCTTCGGCCTCCCTGAGCAGCTTGTAGTACCGCTCGGCCCACCGTGCGTGGTCCTCGCGCTCGTCGCAGCCGTGGCAGGGGTGCTGGCGCAGCTCCCGCCTGAGCCGGTTGATCTCCTCGTCCTCCGCCGCGTGGTCGCGGGCGCGGGCGGGCTTGCCCAGGTCACGGTCGCCCAGCTTGGCGTGGACGGTGGAGACGAGGTCGGCGCGCTCCTTCGGCGACCGGGGATTGAAGCCCTTCGGGATCCTGATCTTGTCGACGGGCTCGACCGGCACCGGGAAGTCCGCGGCCGCTAATCTCTTCACCTGCTTGCCGATGGTCAGGACCAGCGGGGACGGTCCCTCGCCGCGGCCGTTGGTCCCCGGGTCGAGCACGACCGCGATCCCCGCACGGCGTCCCCCGGGCACGCGGATGACGTCGCCCGGCCTGAGCGCCTCCAGGGACTGCACGGCCTGCGCCCGGCGCGCCGCCCCGCGCTGGCGGGACATCTCGGCCTCGCGGTCCGACAGCCGCCGGCGCAGCGCCGCGTACTCGGGGAAGTCGCCGAGGTGGCACGTCATGGCCTCGGCGTAGCCCTCCAGGGCCTGCTCGGACTTGCGGAGCTGGCGGGCGAGGCCCACGACGGCCCGGTCGGCCTGGAACTGGGCGAAGGAGTCCTCCAGGAGCGTCCTGGCCCGCTCGCGGCCCACCTGGCCGACCAGGTTCACCGCCATGTTGTACGACGGCTGGAAGCTGGAGCGCAGGGGGTAGGTCCGGGTGCTGGCCAGGCCCGCCACGCTGAGCGGGTCCATCCCCGGCTGCCAGACGACCACGGCGTGGCCCTCGATGTCGATGCCCCGGCGTCCGGCCCGCCCGGTGAGCTGCGTGTACTCCCCCGGCGTGAGATCGGCGTGGGTCTCGCCGTTCCACTTGTCGAGCTTTTCGATGACGACGGAGCGCGCGGGCATGTTGATGCCCAGCGCCAGCGTCTCGGTGGCGAAGACGGCCTTGACCAGCCCCCGGGTGAACAGCTCCTCCACGACCTCCTTGAAGGCGGGGAGCATGCCGGCGTGGTGGGCGGCCAGGCCGCGCTCCAGACAGTCGCGCCACTCCAGGAAACCGAGGACGGCCAGGTCCTCGTCGGGCAGGTGCGCGGTGCGCTCGTCGACGATCTGGCGGATCTCGTGCCGCTCGTGGTCGTTGGTCAGCCGCAGCCCGGAGAACAGGCACTGCATCACGGCCGCGTCGCACCCGGCCCGGGAGAAGATGAACGTGATGGCGGGCAGCAGGCCCTCGGAGTCGAGCTTCTCGATGACGTCCGACCTGCTGGAGGTGTTGCCCCGGGGGCGGGAGTAGCCGCGCCGGCCGCGGGTCTGCGCCAGCCGGGACTCGTCGCGGGAGATCCGCATGAGCGACGGGTTGATCCGCAGCGTGTCGTCGCCCTCGTTGACGAACAGGTCGTACAGGCGGTTGCCGACGAGCATGTGCTGCCACAGCGGGACCGGGCGGTGCTCGTCCACGATCACCGTGGTGTCGCCGCGGACCTCGCCGAGCCACTCACCGAACTCCTCGGCGTTGCTCACCGTGGCGGACAGCGCCACCACGCGGACCGACTCCGGCAGGTGGATGATCACCTCTTCCCAGACGGCGCCGCGGAACCGGTCGGCGAGGTAGTGGACCTCGTCCATCACCACGTAGCCGAGGCCCGCGAGGGTGGCGGAGCCCGCGTACAGCATGTTGCGCAGCACCTCGGTGGTCATCACCACGATCGGCGCCTCGCCGTTGACGCTGTTGTCGCCGGTCAGCAGGCCGACCTTGCCCGAGCCGTAACGCCGGACGAGGTCGTTGTACTTCTGGTTGGACAACGCCTTGATGGGCGTCGTGTAGAAGCACTTGCGGCCCTGCTCGAGGGCGAGGTGGACGGCGAACTCGCCCACCACGGTCTTGCCCGAGCCGGTGGGCGCGGCCACCAGCACGCCGTCCCCCGCTTCGAGCGCCTGACATGCGTCGAGCTGGAACTCGTCCAGCTCGAACTCGTACAGGTCGCGGAACGAGGAGAGAGCGGGACCAGAGCCGGCCTGCCCCTCACGGAATGCGGCGTAGCGTTCCGCTGGCGTACTCATACCGTCAACCCTACCGATAACGGGATTGCGGGCGTCCTTCATCGCCTTCCGTAATCGCCGTTTCCCTGTTTCCGCAGGTTGCCGGCGTATGTGGGCGAGCCGGCATGCGTCGTATGACGGCCACGGCTTCGCCTTTACAATGTAGATTCGGGAACGAGTACGCGCAGCGCGCCGGGCGCCACGGTGCACGTCACCGGCGCCGGGCCGACGCGTTCCCCGTCCGCGTACGCGACCACGTCGGCCGCCTCCACCGTCACGCTCGCGGCCCGCCGGACGGTCACCGAGGGATGCCCCACGTGGCTTCCCCGGTAGACGCGCGGGAACGTACGGAGGAACTCCCCGGTGGACATGGCGCCGAGGATCAGCACGTCGAGCAGCCCGTCGTCCGGCCGCGCTCCGGGGCAGATCCGCATGCCGGCGCCGTACGAACTGGTGTTGGCCACCGCGACCAGCATGGCCTCCCGCTCGATCACCCCGCCGTCCAGGGTGATCCGGAAGGCGATGGGCCGGAACGAGCGCAGCTCCTGCGCGAGCGCGACCAGGTACCTGGCCATGCCGGGCGGACTGGTCATCGCGTTGGCCCGCTCGTTGACCCGGGAGTCGAAGCCGCAGGCCACCACACCGGCGAACCACTCGTCCGCGACGGTCGCCGCGTCCACCACCCGGTGAGCGCCGGCGGCCACGACGTCCGCCGCCGCCAGGGGATCACGGCGCGGAAGGCCCAGAGCGCCGGCGATGTCGTTGCCGGTCCCCGCGGGGACGATGCCGAGCGGCACCGCCGTGCCCGCCACGGCCTGCACGGCGATGTGCACCAGCCCGTCCCCGCCGAAGGCGACCAGCGCTCCGGGGCTCCCGGCGACGGCCGCGCGGGCCCGGCCGAGGGCGTCCTGGGGAGAGGTCCCGACGATCACCGAGACGGGGCGCCCGCCTTGGCGCAGCCGCCGCAGGACGGGATCGAGGAGGCGGAGCGTGCGGCCGCCACGGGCAGCGGGGTTCACCAGGACGACCAGCTCATCGGACACAGGGGGAACCTATCGCCGGGGAGCGGCCGCGACCAGGCCCGCGAGCGGCGGCCACGAACGGCCGGCGGCCGAGCCGCGGCGGCGCCGGGTCACCTCCGGTCTCCGCCGCCCGCGGCGGCGCCGGGTCAGTCCTGGTCTCTGCCGTCCGTGGTGCCCACGGCGTCGGCCGAGCCGGTGGACGGGCCGTCCAGCTCCTCCTCGATGGCGCGGGCGCGCGCCGCGTCGAGCGCGTCCCGCTTCTTGTCGTGGAAGTACATGAACGCCTCGGCGACGAAGAACAGCCCGACCATGGGGAGCGCCAGCGCCAGCATGGTCACCGGGTCCTGGCTGGGAGTGGCGATGGCGGCGAAGACGAACAGCAGGAAGACCACCATGCGCGTGTGCTTGGCGACCAGGCTGTAGCGCACGACGCCGATCACATTGAGGAAGACCAGGAGCAGCGGCATCAGGAAGGAGATGCCGAAGATGGCGAGCATCGCCAGCGCGAAGCTCAGGTACTCGTTGATGCTGACCAGCGTCAGCGTGCCGTCGGGCGCGAACCCGAGGAGCAGGGCGAGGCCCTTGTCCATCGTGAAGTACGCCAGGGCGGCGCCCGCCGTGAACAGCGGCACGGCCAGCCCGAGGAACGCCACGGTGTAGCGCCGCTCGTTCTGGTAGAGCCCGGGGGTGACGAACGCCCACACCTGGTAGAGCCAGAACACGGCCGACACCACCAGGCCGAACATCACGGCGACCTTGAGGTTCACCATGAACGAGTCGAAGACCCCGTTGACGACCAGGGTGCACTTGCCCTTGTCGAACTGGTGGGCCTGGGGAAGCCGGCAGTACGGCTGTTTGAGGAAGTTCCAGATCGGGTCGAAGTAGATGAACCCGACAATGGTCCCGACGACCACCGCCAGTATCGCCTTGATCAACCGGTTGCGCAGCTCCCGGAGGTGCTCCATCAGCGTCATGCGCCCGTCGTCGAGCGTCACGGGAGTAGACCGTTTCAGAAGCGCCATCTGGCTCGTCCTCGTGGGAGAAGGCGGTTGTCAGGCATGCGGGGAGTCGGGGAGGCGCCTAGCTCGACCGCTGCTCGTTCTGCGAGAGCGGGGTGCCGTTCACCGTCTGCTGCCCCTCCCGGAGCCGGCGGTTCTCCTCCTCGAGAAGGCGCAGCCGGTCCTCGACGGAGGGGGTGACGGGCGGCAGCGAGGCGGGCGCGGGCGCGACGGTCTCGGTCTGCACCTTGACCACCTTCTCCTCGTCCTCCTCGTGCATCTTGCTCGTCTCCTTCTTGAACATGCGCAGAGACTGCCCCAGCGCCCTGGCGGTGTCAGGCAGCTTCTTCGCACCGAAGAGAAGGATCAGAACCAGGAGGATCAGGATCCATTCCATGGGTCCCAGGTTGGCCATGTCGTGTCCTTAGAGCGAGGGACGTGCTATCTCATCACGATCGTACGCGCACTCGCGGCCGGTGTTCACCTGTGCCCGGCCCGCATCGTGCGGTTGTCCGCGTGAAGTTCACCGTCCGGTCGGTTCAGGCGCCGCCGGGCGCGGTCGAGCTCGGCGCCGAGCCCCCGGGCGGCGGCCGACACCCGGACGGCGAGGACCGCGAGGACGGCGAGCCCCGCCGTGGCCAGCCCGACGGCCGCGAAGATCCACGTCATGCCGGTCATGGTAACCGCCGGCGACGGCGGCCGTGCGGTCAGGCGACCGATTCGTAGGTGGCGAGCGCGGCCTTGGCGGCCTCCTCGACCCGGCCGGCCAGGGACGCGGGCGACAGAATGCGGCCGCTGTCGCCCAGCCGGAGCGCGAGCCGTACGACCCATGACTGGTCCCTGGCGCGGAGCGAGATCCGCAGGCGCCCCTCGCCGATCTCCGTGACCTCCTCGCAGGGGTAGTACTCGGCCACCCAGCGTCCCGCCGGGGTGACCTCGATCTCGACGATCTCGTCGCTGTCCGACGGCCGGAAGACCCCCTGGGCGACGTCCATCGGCTCGGCCTCGGCGGGAGGGTCGGCCGGGACGTCGAGCACCTCGACCTCGACGATCCGGTCGACGCGGAACATCCGCATCGCCTCGGCGCGGTAGCACCACCCCTCCAGGTAGTGATGGCCGTCGACCAGCACCACCCGCAGGGGGTCGACCTCGCGCGGGGTGATCTCGTCGCGGCCGGGGACGTAGTAACGCAGGGACAGCCGCCGGCCGCGCCGCGCGGCCTCGGTGATGACCGCGTGTGCGTCCGGCGCGGCGCCGATCTCCACCTGGAACTGGCTGCTGACGGTCGCCGCGCCCTCGCCCGCCGCCTGCTCCAGCTTGGCGATCACCCGTCCGAGCACGTCGCGCTCGGAGAACTCGGGCAGCTCGCCGAGCATGCGCAGCGCCACGAGGAGGGCGCTCGCCTCGTCCACGCCGAGCTTCAGCGGCCGGGCGATCGCGTCGGCGTTGTCGATGAGGATCTCGCCGCCGTCCCACGACACGTCGATCAGGTCACCCGGCGTGTGTCCGGGCAGCCCGCACATCCACACGAGCTGGAGGTCGTCGACGAGCTGCTTCTCCGACAGGCCGAACAGCCGCGCCACCTCCGGCACCTGCGCGCCGGGATGGGACATCAGGTAGGGCACGAGCGCGAGCAGTCTCGGCAGCCGGTCGGAGATCACTGCAGGGCACCTTTCAGCCGGCGGATCACGGCGTCGCGCGCGTCCGGCGGGTCGACGACGACGGCGTCGGCGCCCAGGCTCGCCATCCAGCCCGCCAGGCGCTCGGGGTCGGCGAACGTGACCTCCACCTCGTCCCACCCGCCGGACCCGGGCCGTACGGCCTGGGCGGCGTGCCGCAGACCGAGACAGGTGCCCTTGCGCACCCGGACCAGGGCCACGCGCTCGGCCTGCAGCTCCTGGTAGCCGACCATGGCCCGCAGGTCGAGATCCGCCGGGACGGTGAAGGCGCCCGGCCGGCCGACGGTGGAGACCGGGCCGGTGACGCGGCTCAGCCGGAAGACCCTCGGCGCGCCGCGGTCGCGGTCGTGGCCGGCCAGATACCACCGGCCGCGCCGGCTCACCACGCCCCACGGCTCCACGACCCGCCTCAGCACCGACTCGCTGCCCGCCGAGCGGTACTCGAAGGTCACCGCCCGCCGGTCGCGCACGGCCTCCCACAGGGCGGGGAAGGCGGGGTCGCGGGTGTCCACCCGCAGCTCCAGCGGGCTCTCGGCCAGGTCGGTCCGCACTCCCCCGGCCCGCAGCTTCAGCAGCGCGCCGCTGGCCGCGTCCGCGAGGCTGGCCCGCTGCCACACCTGGGCGGCCAGGCCGATGACGGCGGCCTCGTCGGCCTCCAGCGTGATCTCGGGCAGCTCGTACGCCTCCCGGACGATCCGGTAGCCGGGGTCGTCCTCCCACGGGTCCCGGTGGACCTCGATGGGGATGCCGATCTCGCGCAGCTCGTTCTTGTCGCGCTCGAACATGCGCTGGAAGGCCTCGTCGTTGTCCGGGTCGTAGCCCGGGACGGCCTGCCGGATCTGCTCGGCGCTCAGCGGCCGCCGCGTCGCGAGCAGGCAGATCACCAGATTGAGCAGCCGCTCGGTCTTCCGCCGCGACATGGGGCCTCCCTCCAACCGTGAACGCTACCCTTTCGGGCGTGATCAGATGGCGCAAGGGCGAGGTGGTGCGGGTGCGGCGCGAGTGGCCGGGGGCGGTGGAGCTCGACGTCGCCCTCGCCGAAGGCGAGTGCCGGGCCCTCGCCTACCCCCCGCTTGTGGGCCGCCCGGAGCCGGGCGACACCGTGCTGCTCAACACGACGGCCCTCGCCATGGGCCTCGGTACGGGAGGGTACGCCATGGTGGTGGCGATCCCGGACCGTTTGCCGCAAGATCCCTCCGGCCCGGGCCATCTGGTCAAGGCTCGCTACACGCCGTTGCAGGCCACCGTACTGGGAGCCGACGAGCAGGGCTCCCCCCACCACGAGGCGCTCAGGGACGCCGACTCCGTCGACGGCATGCCGGTCGTCATCGCCGATCTGCACTCGGCGCTGACCCCGATCCTGTGCGGCCTGTACGCCTCCGCTTCCGGCCCCCGGCCGAGAGTCGCGTACGTGATGACCGACGGCGGCGCCCTGCCCGCCTGGTTCTCGATGTCGTGCGCCGAACTGCGGGCGCGGGACTGGCTGTGCGGGGTGGTGACGGCCGGCCAGGCGTTCGGCGGGGACGTGGAGGCGGTGACCCTCCACACCGGCCTGCTCGCGGCCAGGCACGTGCTCGGCGCGGACGTGGCCGTGGTCGCCCAGGGGCCGGGCAACCTCGGCACCGGCACCCGCTGGGGCTTCTCCGGCGTCTCCGCCGGGGAGGCGGTCAACGCGGCGGCCGTGCTGGGCGGGCGGCCCGTCGCCGCCCTGCGGGTGAGCGAGGGCGACAAGCGGGAGCGGCACCAGGGCGTCTCCCACCACTCGCTCACCGCCTATGGCCGGGTCGCGCTCGCCCCCGCCACAGTCGCGGTGCCGGAGCTCGCCGGCCCGATCGGCGACACCGTACGCGCCCAGGCCGCCGCCCTCGCCGTACGGCACGAGCTGGTGCCGGTGCCGGTGGACGGGCTCATCGACGCGCTGAGGGCGTCACCGGTCCGGCTGTCCACCATGGGCCGCGGCCTGGACGAGGACCTGGCCTACTTCCTGACGTCGGCGGCGGCCGGGCGCGTCGCGGCCTCGCTGCTTGCTTCGTAGAACTCCTTGAACGTGAACGCGTCGGGGCCGGGGCCCCGTTCGCGCAGCGTGCCGAGGCGGGCCATGCCCTCGGCGAGCGGCGGCCGGTGCCCCGGGGGCACCCACCACATCACCGAGTACGGCTCGACCGCCTGGTGGAACCACTCGCGGCGGTGGCGCAGCACCTCGAGGTGCGGGCTGCGGTAGATGAAGTTCCACAGCGCCTCGCGCGACTCCCACACGGACATGTTGGTCAGCAGGAAGTCGCCGTACTCGTGGCGGACGACGTCGGTCGGGGCGTCGCCGCCCTTGAGGCGCCAGACGAACCCGGGGGCCGCGTCGGCGATGTCGTTGATCGGTTCCAGTGCGGCGACGAAGCCGGCCAGCTCGGGGCCGTCCAGGGGGGCCACGAGGTGGGCGACGTTCAGCTGGGCGAGATGCATGCCCCGCATTCTATGTCAGTCGTGATTGTTTTTAGAAGAGCCGTCTCGGCGCACCAGGGCGACGCAGCACTCGTCCGGCCGCGGGTCCAGCACGGCCTCGATCCCGTCGTCGCCCGCGCCGTCCAGCAGGCCGCGGCACAGGGCCAGGTTCAGCGAGCACACCAGCAGCGGATGTGTCCGCGCCAGCAGGTCGAAGGGGCAGTTGCGCATCCGCACCCGCCCGCCCTCCTCGTACGGCTCGTAGCCGCGGGCGGCCAGCAGGGCCACCGGATCGGCCCCCGGGCTCGCGGCGGCGAGACGCTCCCCCGCCCGCCGGGCGGCGGCCTCGGCCTGCTCCTCGGCGCCGAGCAGGTCCACGACCTCGGCGAGCACGAGCGCCGGAGTGCGGTAGTCGCGGGGCGGCAGGCTGACGCTCAGCTCCCCGGCGGCCCGCCGGTAGACCTTCGCCGGGCGGCCGCTGCCCGGGCCGCCGCGCTCGGTGAGCCGCTTGAAGCCGGACTCCAGGAGCCCGGCGCCGACCAGCTTGTCCAGATGGAAGGCGGCGAGCGTGCGCTGGATCCCGGCCGCCTCGGCCGCCTCGTTCCTGCCCACGTCACGGCCCTGCGCCACGACGAACCGGTACAGCTCACGCCGTACGGGGTCGGCCAGCACGCTCATCGACTCGAGGTCGTCGCTCCCCACAGCCGGAGTCTAGGCCTCGTGGCGTGGCCTGGGTCCCTCGCCCGCTCCGTGCCGCTTCTCCGGCTCTCGTGCCCTGTGCCCGGCCTTCCGGATTCGGCGTGCGCATCCGGACGCAGGCGGCGTTGACAGCCTGTCGGCCCTACTGCTTTCATCAGGAAACCTTCCTAACTGGTCTCCGAAGGCTCGTTCCTTCGGAGACCCGCCACCCTCTCCCCGACGGCGCCCTCCGGATGCGGCCATCCCCTCGCGTTCCCCCGGATTCCCTCGCATCCCCCGCTTGCTCCCGCACCCTCCGTACGATCCCGGGCGACGTCGGCGACACCGGCGGAGAACGGAGAGACATGAAAGACCTGCTGTCACGGCGGGCCCCCCGCCACACAGCTCTGCTCCTCCTGGCCGCGACAGCGGCCGTCCTGCCCGCCCAGACGGGAGCCGCGGCGGCCTCCGCGCATACCGCGCGATCCGGCCATGGCGCGTACGGCACCCCCAGCCTCGTCGTGCAGGTCGCGGCCCCTGCCCACGCCGACCTGACGGACCCGGAGAAGAAGGAGATCGCGATGGAGCTCGTCTCCAGCGCGGAGAACTCCTCACTGGACTGGAAGGCCCAGTACAAGTACATCGAGGACATCGACGACGGGCGCGGCTACACGGCGGGCATCATCGGGTTCTGCTCGGGCACCGGCGACATGCTGGACCTCGTCGAGCTCTACACCGGCCGCGAGCCCGGCAACGTGCTCGCCAAGTACCTGCCCGCGCTGCGGAAGGTGAACGGCACCGACAGCCACAAGGGTCTCGGCGCCGGCTTCATGAAGGACTGGCGCGCCGCGGCGGCCGACCCGGCCTTCAGGCAGGCGCAGGACGACGAGCGCGACCGGGTCTACTTCAACCCGGCGGTCAAGCAGGCCAAGGCCGACGGCCTGCGGGCCCTCGGCCAGTTCGTCTACTACGACGCCATCGTCATGCACGGCCCCGGCACCGACCCGGTCAGCTTCGGCGGCATCCGCAAGACCGCCATGAAGAAGGCGAAGACGCCCGCGCAGGGCGGTGACGAGGTCACCTACCTCAACGCCTTCCTCGACGCCCGCAAGGCGGCGATGAAGACCGAGGAGGCGCACAGCGACACCAGCAGGGTCGACACCGCCCAGCGGATCTTCCTGAAGAAGGGCAACCTCGACCTCGACCCTCCGCTGAGCTGGAAGGTCTACGGCGACAGCTACCACATCGCCGGCTGAAAGAGTCGCGAGCTCACGGAAAGCGCGAAGGCCTCTGCCGCCCGTCAGGGGCGGCAGAGGCCTTCGCCGTGTTCACGGGCTCACGGGCTCGACGGGCTCACGGGCTCGACGTGCTCGACGTGCTCACGTGGCCGCGGGCGACCGAACGTGGTCCGGCCGTTCGGTCGCCGTCACAAGGTGTTTCCTTCACCACCGGGGCCGCCTTCACCACCGGGGGTCGCGACATCGACGTCCCGGCAGGACGCCGTGCCGTGAGGCGTGCCGTCAGGGCGCGCCGCTCAGACGGCGCCGAGGACGTCCACGACGAAGACGAGGGTGTCGGTGCCCTTGATGCCGCCCTGCTTGTTGCCTTCCTTGCCGTACCCGAGCTCCGGCGGGATCGTGATGAGGACGCGGCTGCCGACGGGCACGCCGGTCAGCCCCTGCGACCAGCCCTTCACGACCTGGTTGAGGGCGAACGTCGTCGGGGTGCCGCGCTGCCAGCTGGAGTCGAACTCCTTGTCGGTCCCCCAGATCTTGCCGGTGTAGTGCGCCAGAACCGTCTGGTCGGCCTTCACCTTCGGGCCCTCGCCCTTGATGACCGTCTTGACGACGAGCTTCTTCGGCGGCTTGGCCTCGGTCTTGGTGGTGAGCGTCGGAGCCTTGTCGCCACCGGGGTTGTCCAGCTTGACCCCAGAGACGTCCGGGTCGACGGCGGTGCCCTGAGCGGCCTTGGCCGGCGTGCCGACGACGTCGACCACCAGCACCTGGGATGTGGTGTTGAAGTCGGTGCCCTGCTGCTTGGCCTGGGTGACCTGATCGGCTGTCAGGTTGTCCTTGGCGATCACGGCGAGCACCCGGCCACCCGGCTTGGCCCCGACCAGCGCCTCGTGCAGCGCCTTGGGCAGTTGCGGGCTGACCGTGACGAACTCCGACTTGCCCTGGTCGTAGTCGGAACCCGGAGACTTGTTCTCCTTGCCGTCCCAGTTGTAGACGGTCACGTTGGCGGTGAGGACGTCACCGTCCTTCGCCGCGGGCCCCTGGCCCTCGACAATCTTCTGTGACGAGGAGGTGAGCGGTGGCTTCCCCGCGGGGAAGGTGAGAGTGGGCTTCTTGCCGCTCTCGCCGGCCACCTTGATGGCGGACGCGGCGGCGGCTTGCTGGGCGGGGCTCGCGCTCGGAGCGCTCTTCTGCGCGGTTCCGCAGGCGGCGGCGAGCATCAAAGGAAAGGCGGCTACTAGTGCCGTACGGCGGCGCATGTGGGAATCCTCGGACAGACAGCGGGTCCGGGTCACCCTACCCGAACCCGCCGTCAGGGCGATGTAAGGAGATCACATACCGGCGATCAGCTTGTCGACCCTCTCGTCAACGCTACGGAACGGATCCTTGCAGAGCACGGTGCGCTGAGCCTGGTCGTTGAGCTTCAGGTGGACCCAGTCAACGGTGAAGTCACGCCGCTTTTCCTGAGCCTTCCTGATGAACTCGCCGCGCAGCTTCGCCCTCGTGGTCTGCGGCGGGACCGACTTCGCCTCGAAGATCTTGATGTCGCTCGCCACCCGCTCGACCGCCCCCCGCTTCTGCAGGAGGTAGAACAGGCCGCGCTTGCGGTGGACGTCGTGGTAGGCCAGATCGAGCTGGGCCACCCTGGGTGACGACAGCGGGAGGTCGTACTTCTGCCTGTAACGTTCAATCATCTGGTACTTGGTGACCCAGTCGATCTCCCGCGCGACGAGGTCGAGATCGCCGGTGTCGACCGCGCGGAGCGTACGCTCCCACAGCTCAAGCACCCTCTTGCTCGTCTCGTCGCCGCCACGGCGGTCGACGAAGTCCCTCGCCTTGGTGAGGTACTCCTGCTGGATCTCCAGCGAGGAGGCCTCCCGGCCGTTGGCCAGGCGGACCCTGCGGCGGCCGGTCATGTCATGGGAGACCTCGCGGATCGCCCGTATCGGATTCTCCAGCGACAGGTCGCGCATCACGACGCCCGCCTCGATCATGCGCAGCACCAGGTCGGTGGCGCCGACCTTGAGCAGTGTGGTGGTCTCGCTCATGTTCGAGTCGCCGACGATGACGTGCAGCCGGCGGAAGCGCTCGGCGTCGGCGTGCGGCTCGTCCCTGGTGTTGATGATGGGCCGGGAACGGGTCGTCGCCGAGGAGACGCCCTCCCAGATGTGCTCGGCCCGCTGGGACACGCAGTAGACCGCGCCGCGCGGGGTCTGCAGCACCTTGCCGGCACCACAGATGATCTGCCGCGTGACGAGGTACGGAATCAGGACGTCGGCCAGGCGCCCGAACTCTCCGTGCCTGCCGACGAGGTAGTTCTCGTGGCAGCCGTAGGAGTTGCCGGCCGAGTCGGTGTTGTTCTTGAAAAGGTAGATGTCACCGGCGATGCCCTCCTCGCGGAGCCGCTTCTCGGCGTCCACGAGCAGGCCCTCAAGGATTCGCTCCCCCGCCTTGTCGTGGGTCACGAGCTCCACGACGTTGTCGCATTCGGGGGTGGCGTACTCGGGATGACTCCCGACATCCAGATAGAGGCGTGCGCCGTTGCGTAGGAATACGTTGCTCGACCGGCCCCAGGACACCACTCGCCGGAACAGGTACCGCGCCACCTCGTCCGGTGACAGCCTCCGCTGCCCGCGGAACGTGCAGGTGACGCCGTACTCGTTCTCAAGCCCGAAGATGCGTCGATCCATCACCTCACCCTATTCCCAGAAACCGGCAAACGAACAGGGATCACACGCCTTATTGCTTCCACGCGCCCCAAGGCGACAGTCAGGGGGCGTAGATCTCCACGACCTTGACGATCTGCCCGCCCTTCGCGGTGATCAGCGCGTAGAGCTTCCCGCCGTCGGCCCGGCGGATCAGCTTGTCGCGGGAGCAACGCTCGGTGCCGACGTAGCTGCTGTCGATCGTCTGGTCCTTGCCGTCGCAGCCGACGGCGCTGAGGAAGACCACGTCCGGGGCGATGGGCGCGGCGAACGCCATCCCGTCGCCCTCGGGCGGCCCCTCGAAGTGGCCCGCGGTCTGGCCGCTGGCGTCCTTGACCCAGCGGACCGGGACGTACTCGACGACGTTCGCGTCCTGCATGGTCCTCATCAGGCCGCGCAGGATGCCGTCCCGGCTCGGGCTGATTCCCCTGGTGAAGTCGTGCCCGGGGTCGGACTGGAAGACGCCGCCGAAGATCGGCGGGGTGGCGGCCGAGATGGGAGGCCGGGTGTCGTCGCCGGGGGGATCGGCGACCGGCGACGTGGGGGCCGTGGCCGGCGCGGTGGACGTGGCGGCGGGGGCCGCCGCCGACGGCGAGACGGTCACCGTCACGGTGGCCGTGGGAGCCGCGGCGGAGCCGGCCGTCCCGGAGCAGGCGGCCAGCGAGAGGAGGGCGACGGCGGCGGCCGGAGCAGCCATCCATCGAATCAGTTCAGAAGTCGTCACAAGCGGATGAGACTAGCGAAAACGGGGTTTGGTTGTGCCCGGAAAGAGGTGATCTCGCCCACCCGTGATCCCCACACCGTGATCCCCCACCATGGCGCCACCGTCGATCCCCGCCAAGATCCCCGCCAAGATCCCTGCCGCGTCGCAGCCGCGTTCCCACGGCGTCAGGACGGCGTCCTCGCGGCGTCCTCGCGCGCATCATGGCCGCATCCCCGCGCGCGTTCGCGTGGCGTCATGGTCGCGTGCTCGCGCGCGTTCTCGCCGCGTCCGCGCCGGAGACGGCGGGGACGCGGCGAAACGGCGCGGGCTAGCCGGCGGAGCCGGTGTCGATGTCGCCCTCGGGCGCGGTGGGCGGCCCGGGAGGCGCCGCCGGAGGAGTGGTGTCCTCCACGCCTTCCGCACCCTCCGCGGGGGCCTCGGCGGCCGTCTCCTGCGCGGGAGCCTCCAGCAGCCGCTCCAGCCGGGAACTGGTGAGGCGGAGGAACTTGCGGTGCTCGCGGCCGCGGTCGAGGACCGCCACCTCAAGCTGGGCGGCCGGGGGCCGGTCGCCCCCCGGCTCCGTCAGGGCGGCGAGGGCGGCGTCGAGGGCCTGCCGGAGCGGCAGCCCCTCGCGGTAGCGCTCCTTGAGCCGCCCGGCGACGGCCTCCGCCTGGCCTCCGATGACCGCCATGCCCTGCTCGTCGAACACGGAGCCGTCGAAGGTCAGCCGGAAGATCTGGTCCTCTTCCGGGCCGTCCCCGACCTCGGCGACGACGATCTCCACCTCGTACGACTTGATCGAGTCGGTGAAGATCATGCCGAGCTGCTGGGCGTACAGGTTGGCGAGCCCCCGGCCCGTGACGTCGCTCCGGTTGAACGTGTAGCCGTAGGTGTCGGCGTAGCGGATGCCCGCCAGACGGAGCATCTCGAACTCGTTGTATCTCCCGACCGCGGCGAACCCGATGCGGTCGTAGATCTCGCTGATCTTGTGCAGGGCCTTGGACGGGTTGGGCGCCACGAACAGGATGCCGTCGGCGTACTGCATCACGACCACGCTGCGGCCTCGGGCGATGCCCTTGCGGGCGTACTCCGCCCGGTCCCGCATGATCTGCTCGGGTGAGGCATATCCTCCGAAGGGGATGGACACCGGGGGTGATCCTCTCTGGTTAGCGCAGCGGGGCGGTCGGGCCGTCGGGGTTGGTCATCCGCTTCTCCAGCATCGCCTGGACATATTCGGCGACCTCGTCGTCCGGCAGCCGGCGGAAGCCGTCCGCGGTGATCACGGCGACGATCGGCCAGATCCTCCGCGTGACGTCGGGCCCCCCGGTCGCCGAGTCGTCGTCGGCGGCGTCGTAGAGCGCGTGCAGGCAGGCCAGGACGGTGTCCTCCGAGCTGGCGCCCGGCCGGTAGAGCTTCTTCAGCGACCCCCGGGCGAAGATCGAGCCCGAGCCGATCGAGTGGTAGTCCTCCTGCTCGTACGGCCCGCCGCCGACGTCGTAGCTGAAGATCCGGCCACCGTCGCGGCTGGCGTCGTAGGCCGCGAACAGCGGGACCACCACCAGGCCCTGCATGGCCATGGGCAGGTTGCCGCGGATCATGGTGGCCAGCCGGTTCGCCTTGCCCTCGGTGGACAGCTGGCGGCCTTCGGTCTTCTCGTAGTGCTCCAGCTCCACCCGGAAGAGGCGCGCCACCTCGATGCCGGTGCTGGCGGTCCCCGCGATGCCCATGCACGAATAGTCGTCGGTGCGGAACACCTTCTCGATGTTGCGCTGCGCGATGATGTTCCCGGCGGTGGCACGCCTGTCGCCCGCCATCACCACGCCCCCGGCGCAGGTCGCCGTGACGATCGTGGTCGCGTGCGGGATCAGGTCGCCGACCGGGGCCGCGAGCGTCTCATGGCGTGTCGGCAGCAGGTTCGGCGCATGCGCGCCCAGGAACTCGGTGAACGACGACGACCCCGAATATGCGAAGAGGCTGTTCATCCAGGCTGGCTGAGATGCCACGCGACTCCCTCCAAGCGTGCGTTGTTACGCCCGACCCTACTCATGTCACAGCATTGGTTGCACTCTTCCCGATCAGCTCAGCGCGAACCGGGCTTCCCACGGTTCGGCCGGGCAACGGAGCTAACTCCTACACCAAACCGTTTCTTTACGGGTTAGTAATCGCGTGCGAGTGTCGTTTTGTCTGTACGTCCTGACGTGACGAGGAGGTCACGGATGAGACCAGCGCTCGCATGGGTGACGGGAGCCGTGCTGGCCCTGGCCGCCTGCGGCACCGGCGGCGGATCCGGGGACGACGGCGTCACCCTCACCATCACCGCCAACGCCATCTCCGGGGGCAAGAACGCCGAGACGGCCGACTGGACGACGAAATGGGTCATCCCCCAGTTCGAGGCCGAGCAGAAGGCCAAGGGCCGGCAGGTTCACGTGCGGTTCCAGCCCAGCGGCGTGGACGACGAGCAGTACAAGACGAAGATCGCCCTGGACCTGAAGTCGCGGGCGGGCGCCGACGTCATCGACCTCGACGGGATCTGGGTGGGCGAGTTCGCCCAGGCGGGTTACATCAAGCCGCTCACCGAGGTGGCCGGCCCGGAGGTGGAATCCTGGGAGGGCTGGGGCCAGATCCCCAAGGCCGTACAGGGGCTCGGGACGTTCGAGGACAAGAAGTACGGCCTGCCGCAGGGAACGGACGGCCGGGTGCTGTTCTACAACAGGGACCTGTTCGCCAAGGCGGGGCTGCCCGCCGACTGGCAGCCGAAGAGCTGGCAGGAGATCGTCGACGCCGGCACCGCGCTGAAGAAGGCCGGAGTGCCCATCCCGATCCAGATCGACGCCGGGACCGCGATGGGCGAGGCGACGTCCATGCAGGGCGCGCTACCGCTGCTGGCGGGCGCGGGAGCCGAGATCTACGCCGGCGGCAAGTGGACGGGCGCCTCGCCCGCGCTCAAGGCGGTGCTGGGCCTCTACCGGCAGATCTACACCACCGGGCTCGGCGACCCCCGGCTGCAGCAGGAGGCGCAGGGACGCGACAAGTCGTTCGCGCAGTTCGCCGAAGGCAAGATCGGCATCCTCGCTGAAGGCGACTACTTCTGGAGGGCCGTGGTGGAGCCCAAGGCGGGCGTCGCCCCTATGCGGAACAGGGACCAGGCCGTGGGGTACGCGCTCATCCCCTCCCAGCGGCCGGGGGCGGGCATCCGCGGGCAGGACTTCGTCAGCATGTCGGGCGGCGCCGTACGGGTGCTGAACCCGAACTCCAGGAACCCGAAGCTCGCCTGGGAGCTGATGTCGTTCATGCATTCGGCCAAGGCCACCACCTCCCAGCTCGCCGGGGCGGCGAGGATCACCTCGCGGTCGGACGTGAACGACCAGGTGCTCGGGGCGGACCCGATGTTGAAGTTCGTCTCCGACAGGGTGCTGCCGATCACGGCGTACCGTCCCCCGCTGGCGGTCTACCCCCAGGTGTCCGTCGCCCTCCAGGAGGCCACCGCCGCCGTCGTGTCCGGCAAGAGCGTCGACGAGGCGGCCGCCGCCTACCAGCGCACCGTCGAGTCGCTCGTCGGCGGCCCCGCCCATGTCGCCGGCTGATCTGCCACTGCCGACCGCGCCCCGAGCCCGCGCGAGCGAAGCGAGCGCAATGGGCACAGACGCGGCGGGGCTGGGGCGGGGGCGTGCCCTGGGGTTCGTCCTGCCGGCGCTGGTGCTGATCGGGGTGTTCCTGGTCTTCCCGGCGCTCTGGACGATCTATCTGGGGCTCACGGACTACCGGCTGACGGGGCTGGCGGCGGCCGATCCTCAGGTCGTGGGGGCGGCGAACTACGCGGAGGCGGTGGGGGACGAGCGGTTCCGCTCGTCGCTGTGGCTGACCGTCCAGTTCGTGCTCGGCTCGGCGGTGGCGGGCCAGGCGGTGCTGGGGTTCGCGATCGCGTGGACGCTGCGCGACCGCCCGGGGCCGGTGAAGCGGCTCACGGAGGGGCTGGTGCTGCTGGCGTGGATCCTGCCGTCGTCGGTGGTCGCGTTCTTGTGGATAGCGCTGCTGGATCGCGACGAGGGCACGCTGAACGCGATCCTGCACACTCCGGGGTTCGCCTGGCTGCTCGACCATCCGATGGGGTCGATCATCGTGTTCAACGTCTGGCGGGGGACGGCGTTTTCGATGATGCTGTACGGCGCGGCGCTGGAGAACGTGCCGCCGTCGCATCTGGAGACGGCCCGGCTGGCGGGGGCCTCGACGTTCCAGCAGCTCAGGGACGTGGTCCTGCCCAGGATCAAGGGCCATGTGCTGACCAACCTGCTGCTGATCAGCCTGTGGACGTTCAACGACTTCACGTCGTTCCAGATCACGGCCGGGGGGCCGGACGGGCGGTCGGAGATCCTGCCGGTGTACATCTACAACGTCGCGCTGAGCGGCGGGCGGCTGGGGTTCGGGGCGGCGATCTCGTTCCTCGTGCTGCTGGTCAACCTGGTGTTCGCGTTCGCGTACCTCCGGGTCCTGCGGGACCGCCGCGAGGTGGTGGTCAGGTGAGCGGCGCGCGGCACGCGGTGGGGGTCATCGGGCGGGCGACGTTCCTCGCGGCGGTGCTGGGGTTCTTCGCGCTGCCGCTGCTGTGGCTGGCGTCGGCGCCGTTCGACGCGCATCCGTCGATCACGACGTCGGTGCCGGAGTTCACGCTCGGCAACTTCCGGTCCCTGCTGGGCAACCCGTACGTGGTCAGCTCGCTGCGCAACTCGCTGCTCCAGGCCGCCGGCAGCGCGGCCCTGGTCGTGGTGCTGGCGGCCCTGGCGGCGTACGCGCTGTCCCGGGTTCGGGTGCCCGGCCGGGACGCCCTGCTGTACGTGCTGCTGCTCCTGTCGTCGGTGGTGACGGGGACGGCGGCGATGGTGCCGCTGTTCGAGCTGGCGACGCGGCTGAACCTGATCGACACCCATCTCGGCGTGGTGCTGACCTTGTCGGGCGGCCTGCTGCCCGCCGCGATCTTCATTCTGAAGGACTTCATGGACGGCACCCCGCCCTCGTACGAGGAGTCGGCGCGGGTGTTCGGCGCCTCGCCGCTGCGGATCCTGCGCGACATCGTCATCCCGCTCGTGCGGCCGGGCCTGGCGACGATCGCGGTGTGGGCGGTGGCGAACGTCTGGGGGAGCTTCCTGCAGCCGTTCATCCTGTTGCGCGACCCGGACAAGGCGCCAGGGGCGGTCATCCTCTACACGCTCTACACCGAGGGCGGCTCGCCGCGCCTCGACCTGATCTCGACGTTCTCGCTTCTCTACTCGCTGCCGGTGGTCGTGATGTACGTGTTCGTCAGCCGCAGGTACGGCTTCCGCTTCCATGGGGGGATCAAGAGGTGATCTCGCTTCGCGGCCTGACCAAGGAGTTCCCCGGCGGGGTGCGGGCGCTCGACTCCCTGGATCTGGAGATCGCCGACGGGGAGTTCTTCGCGCTGCTGGGCCCGTCCGGCTGCGGCAAGACGACCCTGCTGCGGACGATCGCCGGCCTGGAGACGCCGACGTCGGGGAGCGTCGGCATCGGCGGGGCCGACGTCACGGGGCTCCCTCCGGGGCGGCGTGACGTGGCGATGGTGTTCCAGGACTACGCGCTGTTCCCGCACATGGACGTGACGGCCAACATCGCCTACCCGTTGCGGATCAGGAAGGTCCCCCGGACGCGGCGGGAGGCGAAGGCGGCGGAGACGGCGTCCAGGCTCAGCCTGTCCGAGCTGCTGACCCGCAGGCCGGGACAGCTTTCCGGCGGCCAGCAGCAGCGGGTGGCCCTGGCGAGGGCCATCGCCTGCCACCCGAAGGCGTTCCTGTTCGACGAGCCGCTGTCGAATCTCGACGCGCGGCTGCGGCTGGAGGCGCGGACGTTCCTCAAGCGCCTCCAGCGGGAGCTGGCGGTCACCACGGTCTTCGTCACGCACGACCAGGGCGAGGCGCTGGCGCTGGCCGACCGGATCGCGGTCATGTCGGCCGGCCGGATCATGCAGCTCGGGACGCCGTCGGAGGTTTTCCAGCGCCCCGCCACCACGTTCGTCGCGTCGTTCATCGGCTCGACGCCGATGAACCTGCTGCCCGGCGCCGCCGAGGGCGGCGCACTGCGCGTGGCCGGGGCGGTGCTCCCCCTGCCGGACGGCGTGCCCGAGGGCCCGGTCGTGTACGGCCTGCGCCCGGAGTACGCCGATCTGTCTCCCACGCCGCCGGACGACACGTCGGGAGGCCCTTCAGGAGGCCCCGCGGGAGGCACGGCGGCGTTCTCGGGGAAGGTAGCCGTGGTGGAGAACCTCGGCACCGCCCACCTCGTCACGCTCGAATGCGGCGAGCACCTCGTCCAGGCCGTCGTCCCCGAGGGCGCCGAGCCGGAGCCGGGGTCGGCCGCCTGGGTCGTCCCCCGGCCGGGCCGCGCCCTCGTCTACCGTGACGACGAGCTCGTCTCCCGGGCGTGACCATGGCGCCGATCACCGGGACGTGGACGCTGGACGACCGGCTGGCCGGGCCGGTAAGGGAGGTCAGCTTCGAGGTGGGGCCGCGGACCGCCGCGCTGACGGTCCGGCTGGCCTACGACAGGTCGGCCGGCGTGCTCGACCTCGGCTGCGCGGGGCCGTACGGCTTCCGCGGCTGGTCGGGCGGCGCCCGCTCGGAGTTCACGATCTCCCCGGCGTGGGCGACGCCGGGCTACCTGCCGGGCGAGGTCGAGCCTGGGGTGTGGCGGGTGCTCCTCGGCCTGTACCGCGTGCCCGCCGCCGGCCTGCCGTACGAGATCAGTGTGATCAGGCACGCGCGCCCGCCGGCCGTGCCGCGGGCCCATCCGTCGCGTTGCGCGCGTGTGCCGCGGGCCGCGCACCGTGAGCCGGCGGCGGCCCGGCGCGGCCTGCCGTCGCTGGGCGGCTTCCAGTGGCTCGCCGGGGACCTGCACGCCCACACGACGCACTCGGACGGGTCGCTCAGCGTCTACGAGCTGGCCTGCGTGGCGGCCGACCGGGGGCTGGACTTCCTCGCGGTGACCGACCACAACACGGTCAGCCACCACGCCGAGCTGCCGTCGGCGTCCGCCCTGGCCGGCATCGTGCTCGTGCCCGGGCAGGAGGTGACGACGGATCTCGGCCACGCCAACGCGCTGGGCGACGTCGGGTGGGTCGACTTCCGGCGTCCGCCGGACGAGTGGGCGAGGGCCGTACGGGATCGCGGCGGCGTGCTGTCGGTGAACCACCCGGTGGCGGCGGACTGCGCGTGGCGGCACCCGATGAGCGAGCGGCCGCGGACGGTGGAGCTGTGGCACTGGAGCTGGTGGGACCGCACCTGGGGCGCGCCGCTGGCGTGGGGACAGGCGTGGGGTGAGGACGGGGAGCCAGAAGGGACGGGCGACGTGGTCGCCGTCGGCGGCGGCGACTTCCACCGCCCGGAGGAGGGGCATCCGCCGGGAGCGCCCACGACCTGGGTGCTGGCCGAGAGCGGAGGCAGGGGCGCCGAGGCGGCCGGCGCCGTGGTGCGCGCCGTGGCCGAGGGCCGCACGGCGGTGTCGGCCTCACCCGGCGGCCCGCTGCTGCTGCGGCACGGCGAGGAGTTCCTGGCGGTGGACGCCGACGGCCTGGTGCTGTGGGGGCCGCGAACCCGCGCCGTCGTCCGGGGAGACCTGGTGCGCCTGCCCGCACGCCCCGGACTCCACCGGCTTGAGACGCCCGCCAACGAGGTGATGGCGATGTGCTCCTGAACCGGCGGCGGCACGGCGGCGGCACGGCGGGCGGTTGTGCGCACGGGCGGACGGGAAGCACCGGAAACGCTCGCGCCCTTCACCAGGGAAGAGTGCCTTCGACGTCGAAGTAGCCTCCGGTGGGGCCGTCGGGGCCCACCTGTGCCATGCGGACGATGATCTCGGCGCCCTCCTCGACGGTCTGGGTGCCCGTGCGACCGTTCAGGTCGGTGGCGGTGTACCCGGGCTCCACCGCGTTGATCCGTATGTTCGGGAACGCCTTGGCGTACTGCACGGTGACCATGTTGACCGCGGTCTTCGACGCCGGATAGGCGACTCCCGGGTACGCGTACGCCGGCGTGCCATGGGCGGTCACCCGGGTCAGCGAGGCCAGGCCGCTGCTGACGTTGACCACGACGGGGGCCGCGGACCGCTGCAGCAGCGGCA
The DNA here is from genome assembly GCF_040802045.1 of Microbispora sp. NPDC049125. NCBI lineage: Bacteria > Bacillati > Actinomycetota > Actinomycetes > Streptosporangiales > Streptosporangiaceae > Microbispora > Microbispora sp. NPDC049125. Next base: position 135,837 of record NZ_JBEZDW010000009.1, read on the forward strand.
GGAACGCGTGGGTCACGCGTACGACGCCGAAGACATTCGTCTCGAAGATCTCCCGCATCATGTCCGCAGTCGTGCCCGCGGCGCCGACCACTCCCCCGTCCCGTGCCCGTCCTTCGATGCCGGCGTTGTTGATCAGCACGTCCAGTCCGCCGCCGGCCTCGACCGTCTTGGCCGCCGCCGCGACGGACGCGTCGTCGGTGACGTCGAGGAGGACCGGCCGGGCGCCCAGCGCCTCGGCGGCCACGCGGCCGCGTCCGGCGTCCCGGCTGCCGACGTAGACGGTGTGGCCCGCGGCGATGAGCCGGCGGGCGGTCTCGAAGCCGAGACCCTTGTTCGCTCCGGTGATGAGTGTCGTCGTCATGGCTCCAGGCTGCCGCCGCGCTTCACCGACCCCCAGCCGTCCCTTCTTCCTGGGACCACCAGTGCCAGGAAGGCCCGCGACCGGCGGTGCACACTGGTGGGCATGGCGACGACGGAATTCGGGCGGGCGGTGCACCGCTGGCGCGACCGCGTCTCGCCCGAGGCCGCCGGGATGCCCGCGGGCGGGCAGCGGCGCACGCCCGGCCTCCGCCGTGAGGAACTGGCGCTGCTGGCCGGGATCTCCGTCGACTACGTCACCCGCCTCGAACAGGGTCGCGCGTCGAACCCGTCCCCGCAGGTCGTCGAGGCGCTCGCCAGGGCCCTGCGACTGTCGGGCGGTGAGCGGGCCCACCTGTTCGGCCTTGCCGGGCTGGCGCCGCCGGGGCCGGACACCGTGCCCGCGTACATCACCCCGAGTGTTCAGCGGCTGCTGGACCGGCTGACCGGGACACCCGTCGCGGTATACGACGCGTCCTGGACCCTGCTGATCGCCAACCCGCCGTACGCCGCGTTGATGGGCGATCCGTCCGGATGGCGGGGCAACGAGCGCAACGGCGTGTGGCGGAACCTCCTGTGTTATGAGAGCCGGGTCCGGCAGACGCCGGAGGCCCGGCGCGCGCTCGAGACGGCCCTGGTCGCCGACCTGCGCGCGACCGCCGGCCGGTATCCGGCCGACCAGGCGCTACGGCGGCTGATCGCGGACCTCCACGCCCACAGTGACCGGTTCGCCGAGCTGTGGGACTCCGGTGCCGTCGGCCGCCACGAGGCCGCGCGCAAGACCGTCGACCATCCGCAGGCGGGCGCGGTGACGTTGGACTGCGACGTGATCACCGTGGCGGGCAGTGACCTGCACATCATGATCTACACGGCCGAGCCCGGCACCGAGGACGCCGAACGCCTGGCCCTGCTGACCGTGCTCGGCACCCAGTCGCTCGTCGGTTGATCGGCCCCGTCCACGCGGCGGCCGCCGGGTCGATCGAGGTGGCGAATCGCCGCGCCCACGTCGCCCGCACCGTCGTCCGGGGAGACCTGGCGCGCCTGCCCGCACGCCCCGGACTCCGCCAGCCTGAGACGCCCGCCAACGGAGTGACGGCGATGTGCTCCTGAGCCGCCTCCCGGGCGGCCACGGCACGGCGGGCGGTTGTGCGCACCGGCGGATGGGGAGGAGCAGGTCACGAGGATGCCGAGCTGGAGGAGGCCGTCGTGGACACGGTGAGGGTGGGTATCGCCGGGCTCGGGGTGGTCGCGCAGGTCGTCTACCTGCCGCTGCTGGCGCGGCGCCGCGACATCTTCCGGATCGCCGCCGTCTGCGACCTGGACGGCGGGCACGCCGGGATGTTCGGCCGGGAGCTGGGGGTGCCGGCCTACGACGACCCGACGACCATGCTGGACAGAGGCGGCTTCGACGCGCTGCTGGTGCTGACGCCGGGGTCGCACGGGCCGCTGGTGCGGGCGGCCCTCGACCGCGGCCACTGGGTGCTGTGCGAGAAGCCCCTGGCCTACAGCCGGGCCGAGCTCGACGGCGTCCCCGCCGACCGGCTGATGGTCGGTTACATGAAGCAGTACGACCCGGCCGCCCAGCGGCTGCTGGAGGCGCTCCACGAGGCCGGGGGCCCGTCGGGCATCCGCCATCTGGACGTCACCGTGCTGCATCCGTCCGACGAGTCGCAGTTGCTGTTCGCGCGGGCCCGCCCGTCGCGGCCCGCGCTCGAACGGCTCGCGCCGTACGTGGAGGCGGACGAGCGGGCGCTGACCGCCGCCCTCGGCACGCCGTCGGAGCGGCTGCGCAGGCTGTACTCGCGTGTCGTGCTGGGCAGCGTCTGCCACGACCTGTCGCTCATGCGGCTGTTCGCCGGCCCGCCGGACACGGTCGACCACGTCGCCGTGTGGCCGGCGGACGCGTTCCCGCCCTCGGTGGAGGTGAGCGGGGTGCTGTCCGGCGAGGGAGCCGGCCGGTTCGGCCTGCGCTGGCACTACCTGCACGGGTACCCGGCGTACCAGGAGACCGTGACCCTGCACCACGAGCACGGCTCGCTGGAGCTGCGCTTCCCCTCCCCCTATCTGCTGAACGCCCCCACCCGGCTCACGGTCGTGTCGCGCGTGGGCACCACCGAGCGGACGACCGTCCATCAGGACGTGGCGGAGGCGTTCGAACGGCAGCTCCTCGCCTTCCACCGGTTCGTGACCCAGGACGAACCGCCGCTCACCGGACTCGGCGGGGGGCTGGAGGATATCGTCACGGCCCAGCGGATCATCCGCCGCTACGCCCGATGGGCGGGGATCCCCGTGAGCGGCGAGTGCGCGGAGGAGGGCCGCGGCAGGCCGTCCTCGCGGACCGGCAGGAGCGACCTGGTCGAGGAGAGCGTCGATGGACCCAACGGAGAGAGTGTCGGCAACCCCTTCGGAGGAGGCGCCGGCGGAGTCTGACGCCGGGAGCGCGCACGAGATCGTGGTGGTGCCCCACACGCACTGGGACCGGGAGTGGTACCTCCCCTTCCAGCGGTTCCGGATGGGCCTGGTGCGCATGCTCGACGAGGTGCTCGACGCGATGGCCGCCGATCCGCGCTACCGGTTCACGATGGACGGCCAGCTCGCCGCCGTGGAGGACTACCTGGAGATCCGCCCGGAGCGCCGCCCCGACGTCGCCCGCCTCGTCGCCGGGGGCCGGCTGGCCGTCGGCCCCTGGCTGATCCTCGCCGACGAGTTCCTCTGCTCGGGCGAGACGCTGCTGCGCAATCTGGAGTACGGCATACGGGGCGCCGCCGCGCTGGGCGGCGCGATGCGCGTGGGCTACCTGCCCGACCAGTTCGGCCACTGCGCCCAGATGCCGCAGATGCTGTCGCTGGCCGGGCTGCGCCTGGCCTGCCTGTGGCGGGGGGTGCCGGCGAGCGTGGGGCGCGACACCTTCGACTGGACGGGCGCCGATGGCACGACGATCCGCACGAGGTATCTCCCCGGGGGGTACGGCAACGCGGTCGCGCTGTTCGGCGGCCCGCGTGAGGGCCTGCCCGACCGGCTGGCCGCCTTCGTCGCCACCATGCGGCCCTGGGCTTCGGGCCGGCGGCTCCTCGCCATGTACGGAGCGGACCACTCGGCCCCCGCCCGCGAGATCACCCGGTCCGGCCTGCGCCTGGCGACCCTGGAGGAGTTCCTGGCCGACGAGGACGCCGGGCCGTACGAGGAGCGCCCGGAGAACGGGGAGCGCCCGGAGAACGGGGAGCGGCGGGAGGCGGGAGGTGTCCCGTCGGTGCGGGGCGAGCTGCGTTCGCACGCCCGGGCGAACATCCTTCCAGGCGTGATCTCGGCTCGGGTGCCGCTGAAGCAGGCCATGGCGCGGGCCGAACGGGTGGTCGCCCGGTACGCCGAGCCGCTGTCCACGCTGTGGCTCGCCGATCGCTCGGCGTCCGGCCGGATGGTCGACATGGCGTGGCGGCGGGTGGTGGCGTGCAGCGGGCACGACTCGATCACCGGCTGCGGGTCCGACGAGACCGCCCAGCAGGTGGCGGCCCGGACAGCCGAGGCGGAGCAGATCGGCCAGGCGGTCGTGGACCTGGTGAGCGCCGGCCTCGCCGCCTCGTCTCCGAAGGGCTCGCTCGTGGTCGTCAACCCCTCGCCGTTCGAACGGACCGGGCTGGTGCCGGCCGACCTGCCAGGCCATCGGGCCCGGCTGGTCACCGCCTCCGGCGACCCCGTCCCCGTGCAGCGGCTGGAGCACGCCCCGACGCTGCTGGACGAGACCGTGATGGACGATCTCACCCGGCTCCTCGGCCGGGTCCACGAACGGGAGCTGTTCGGCCACGAGATCGTCTCCTGGGGCGCCGTGGAGCGGGTCTTCACGATCACCGTGAGCCGCCACGCGTCCGGCGTCTACGCGTACGAGGACCTCCGGCGGGCCGTCGTACAGGCGGGCCCGGGCCCGTGGCTGGTGCGGACGCTGGCAGAGCCGGTGATCACGGTCGCCGCGCTGGTGACGGTGCCGCCTCTGGGGCGTGCCGTCCTGACCACGCCCTCCCCCGTCCTCGGCGACGACCCGCTGGACGGCGACCTGGACGGCGACCTGGACGGCGAGTGGAACGACGCGGCGGACGGGCTGGGCCCGCTCGACGGCACGGCGGAGGGCGGGCCGGGTGCCGGCTGGTGGCCGGGCCGCGACGACTTCGAGGACCTGCCGGACCAGGACGTCCTCGACAACGGGCTGCTTCGCGTGGGGGTGGCGGCGGACGGCACCGTCTGGCTGAGCGGGGTCGACGGCGGCGAGGTCCACGGCGTCGGCCGGATCGTCCACGGCGGCGACGTGGGCGACACCTACAACTACGCTCCCCCGCCGGGCGATCGCCTGCTCGACGCGCCGGTGTCCGTGGCCGTCGAGGAGATCTGCTCGGGCCCGCTCGTCTCCGTGCTGGAGATCGCCCGTACGTACGACTGGCCGGCACGGGCCGGCGATCCGGAGGCGACGACGCCCACGGTGGTCACGACCCGGGTCGAGCTGCGGGCGGGCGAGCCGTACGCGCGGTTCGAGATCGGCATGGACGTCCGCTGCCGGGACCACCGGATCCGCTGGCACGCGCCGTTGCCGCGCCAGGCGCGGGAGTCGTACGCCGGGGGGCAGTTCGCGGTCGTGCGGCGGGGCCTCACGGCTGAGGGCGGCTGCGGAGAACGGCCGGTCCCGACCTTCCCGGCGGAGACCTTCGTGGCCGCCGGGGGGCTGGCCGTCCTGCTCGACCACGTCACCGAGTACGAGCCGGTCAGCGAACCCGGCCACGTCGACGTCGACGGCGGCCACGACCTCGACGGCAGGGACGCTGGAGACACGGGACGCACGGCGACCGAGCTGGCGCTCACCCTCGTCCGGTCGGTCGGATACCTGTCCAGGAACCGCAATCCGTATCGGGACGAGCCCGCGGGGCCAGAGCTGGCGACCCCGGCGGCGCAGTGCCAGGGGCCGCTTTCCACACGGTTCGCCGTGCTCCCCTACGCGGGGGAATGGCAGCACGCAGGGCTGCCGCGGCTGGCGGAGGAGTACCGCCATGAGCTGCTGGCCGTGACGGGGACCGGCACGGCCCCCGCACCCGAGAGCCCCCGTGGGCCCCGAGGCCCGCAGGACGCGGGAGCCGGCGAAGCCGCCCACCATGGGGCCCGGGCGCCGGAGGACACTCCACTCGCCGGCCGTCCGGTGCGGGGGCCGGAGATCTCCGGCGAGGGGGTGGTGATGGCGGCATTGCGCGAACGTGAGGGATGGCTGGAGGTCCGCCTGGTGGCCGAGCATCCGGCGCCCACCGAGGCCGTGCTCAGCGGGGGCTTCGCCGCGGCCCGCACCGCCGGCGTACTCGGGACACCCGGGACCCGGCTCACGGTCGTGGGCGGGACGGTCCGGATCCCGTTGCGCCCCTTCGAGATCGTGACGATTCAGCTGCGCATGGAGGGGCCGCACGACCGGGCGGCCGGACGGTAGGACCGGCGAGGCGTCCGTTTCACCAGTCCTCCGCTCGTCTCCGGGGGCCTTCGGCCTCCGGCGTAAGGGCACGTCATCCGGCCTTCGGACCTCACCCGGCGGTGAGCCTCACGCGGCGTCGACCCCCCGCCGCCGCGGGCCCGGCCCTCAGGAGGTCAGGCCTCAGGAGGTCGGGCCGGCGGCGGCCGGAAAGGGTCGCGAGCCACCGGGCGTCGGGAAGCCACGGCCCGGGTGCGGCGGGGAGGCGGTGCCGTCGGCACCGGCCTCGCCGCGCGCCTGCCCCGGCCTGGCCGTGGGGCGCCGGCCTACTGGCCGCCCTTCTGGACGTAGGAGCGGACGAACTCCTCCGCGTTCTCCTCGAGGACCTCGTCGATCTCGTCCAAGATCGCATCGACATCGTCGGTGAGCTTTTCGTGGCGCTCCTGCACGTCCGGGGACGCTTGCGCCTCGACCTCCTCGACCTCGTTCTCCTGGCGGCCAGTCTGCTTCTGGCCGCCGGTCTCCTTGGTCGCCATCCCTGACACCTCCGCTGCTCGGGGGGACGCCTCTTTCTCTTATCTTCCCCGAACCGACCGACATTGCGCGCGAAAGGCCTTGTGATCTTTCTTCGACCTGCGAGGTTTGACAGATAGCCAAGCTATCCAATAATTAGATAGCGCAGCTCTCCAACGAGACTCGTCCCCCTGACACGAGACGGAGCCCCCATGTCCCCCGCTTCGATGAGCACGGCCGGCGTCCTGCTGGTCACCGTGACCGGCGTCGGCTTCGGCGGCCTGACGCTGCTCAACGCCATCCTCCGCAAGGTCCCCGGATACCTCGACAATCCCGTACGGCGTGGCCTGTGGCGCGCCGGGCACGCCCACGCGGGCGTTCTCGTGCTGTTCTCGCTCGTCGCCCTGCTCTACATCGACCAGGCCGACCTGTCGGACGGCATGCGATCCCTCACCCGCACGCTGATCGTGGCCGCGCCGATCCTGATGCCGCTCGGCTTCTTCCTGTCGGTCGTCCGGCCGTCGGACACCAAGCCGAACCGTCTGATCCTGCTCACCGTCCTCGGCGGCGTCTGCCTCGCGGCGGGGACGATGATCCTGGGAATCAGCCTGCTGTAGACCGGATTGTTATGGATGTCGCACCCGCGGTAACCGCCATTCGGCACCGCGCCGGACCGTTCCGGACCACAATGTTGAGGATCTCGAAAGCGGGGGCCGGATTCGAGCGCACGCGGGTGGCTGATGGGTACGGGTGCACGGCAACTTCTGGCGGATCGCTACACGCTGCTGTCCCCCTTGCGCCGGGACGGCGGGGGGATCATGTGGCATGCCCACGATCTGCGGCTCAAACGCGACGTGGCGATCAAGGAGGTGCAGCCTCCGTACCGGGTGGACGCGGCGGACCTGCGGGCCGCGCGGCGGCAGGCGCTGCGCGAGGCCAGGTCGGCGGCCAGGCTCAGTCACCCGGCGATCATCACCGTGCACGATCTCCTGGAGGACAGGGGCCGGCTCTGGATCGTTACAGAGCTACTGAAGGGCCTGACGCTCACCGAGACCGTGCAGCATCTGGGCCGGCTGCCCGTGCACTGGGCGGCCTGGGTGGGGTTCCAGCTTCTGTCGGGGGTGCGGCACGCCCACGCGATGGACGTCGTCCACGGCGACATCCGTCCGGGCAACGTGGTCCTGACCGAGGATCGGGTGGTGCTGACCGACTTCGGGATCTCCGCACTGGAGAAGGACGCCGGCTCCTCGACCACGGTGCCGATGACCCGCTCGGCGGCCTACCTGTCCCCGGAGCGCATGCGCGGCGAGGCCCTCGCGTCCGCCATGGACCTGTGGTCGTTCGGGGCCACGCTCTACTTCGGGGTGGAGGGACGGCCGCCCTACCCCGGCATGGGCCCCCTGTCGGCGGGGATGGTGCTCACGAGGGAGCCCGAGCCGCCGCGCCGGGCCGGGCCGCTCGGCGAGGTCCTCGAAGGCCTGCTGCGGCGCGACCCGGACGAGCGGCTCGGCGCCGAGAGGGCCACGGCGATGCTCGTGGACATCCTGCGGCGGCAGGGCATCCCCGCCGCGGCCCCCGGCCGGAGCAGCCGCAGGGACCTGCCATCCGGGTACGGAAAAGGATGGCCGCACGTCGACGGGGTGCCGCGGCGCGAGACGGATCCGCCGGCCAGGCCCGCCCAGCGGATTCCGCCGGTTCCCGAGACCGGCCGGCCGGGCATGCCGTACGGCATCGCCGCACCCGAGCCCGAGACGGACCCACAGGGCAGGCTGTACGACATCGTCATGCCCGGACACCAGGCCGGCCGTCCGGGAATGAACCACGACACGGCTCCCCCGTCAGGGCAAGCCGGGCGCCCCCAGCGCGGGCCGTCCGACCTGCTCCCGCCTGGGCGCGGTACGAGCCGCCCTGACCGGGCCGCCGACAGGTCGGCACAGGCCGCGGAACGCGACAGGCAAGATCGGCGGCGCGAGATCCGCCATCCGGAGGCGGCCCCGAGGCCCGCGCCGCACGACGGGTTCCTCCCGTTGACGGGAGCGGGCCTGCCCTGGCCCGAGCCGCCGGGCGGATGGCGCGCGCGGGAGCGGGGCGTTCCTCCGGCACCGGGCGAGCGCCTTTACAATGTAGATTCGCAGCATCCCGACGACCTGCCGGGCGCTCCGCAGGCCACCTGAACCCGCCGTTCCGAGGATGGGACCGCGGCCCGCTCAGGACGCCGCGGTCGGCAGTCGTGAATCGATGTGCCGCGGAAGCCGCCGGCCCCGGCCGGTGTACGGCTGGGGCGGCTCGTCGCGCATGGTGACTTCGCCGGCCGGTGCGGCCGTCAGCTCTCGCCGGTGAGAGCGGCCACCAGGTCGGCGGCGGTGCGGCACCGGTCGAGAAGGTCGCCGACGTGGGCCTTGGTGCCGCGCAGGGGCTCCAAGGTGGGCACCCGCTGGAGGGACTCGCGGCCCGGGATGTCGAAGATCACCGAGTCCCAGGAGGCCGCGGCCACCGAGTCGCTGTACTGCCGCAGGCAGCGCCCGCGGAAGTAGGCGCGGGTGTCGGTGGGCGGCATCTCGACGGCGCGATCGATCTCGTCGTCCGAGACCAGCCGCTGCATCCGGCCCCGCGCCACAAGGCGGTTGTAGAGCCCGCGCTCGGGCCGGATGTCCGAGTACTGCAGGTCCACGAGCTGGAGGCGGGGATGCGACCAGGACAGGCCGTCCCGGGTGCGGTACCCCTCGAGCAGCTCCAGCTTGGCGACCCAGTCGAGCTCGCGGGACAGCTGCATCGGGTCCTCGTCGAGCCGGGTGAGCACGGACTCCCAGCGGTTGAGCACGTCCTTGGTCAGGTCGTCCACGCTGGAACCGAAGCGGTCCTCGACGTACTTGCGCGCCTGCTCCAGATACTCCATCTGCAGCTGCACCGCGGTCATCTTGCGGCCGTTGCGCAGCGCGATCTCGTACCGGCAGGTGGGGTCGTGGGACACCGCCCGCAGCGCCGCGACGGGAGAGTCGGGCGTCAGGTCGGTGGTGAGGAACCCCTCCTCGATCATCGCGAGGACCAGGGCCGTCGTGCCCAGCTTCAGATATGTCGAAATTTCCGACATGTTGGCGTCGCCGATGATCACGTGGAGCCGGCGGTACTTCTCCGGGTCGGCGTGCGGCTCGTCACGCGTGTTGATGATGGGCCGCTTGAGCGTCGTCTCCAGCCCGACCTCGACCTCGAAGAAGTCGGCCCGCTGGCTGATCTGGAAGCCCTCGCCGCGCGAGTCCTGCCCGATGCCGACCTTCCCCGCCCCGGCGATCACCTGACGGGACACGAAGAAAGGGGTGAGGTGCCGCACGATGTCCGCGAACGGCGTCGCCCGGCGCATCAGGTAGTTCTCGTGACAGCCGTAGGAGGCGCCCTTGGCGTCGGTGTTGTTCTTGTAGAGCTGGATCGGGGCGTTGCCCGGCATGCCGGACGCGCGGACCGCCGCGTCGTGCATGACCCGCTCGCCCGCCTTGTCCCAGATCACCGAGGCGCGCGGGTTGGTGCACTCCGGCGTGGAGTACTCCGGGTGGGCGTGGTCCACGTACAGACGCGCGCCGTTGGTGAGGATGACGTTGGCCAGGCCCAGATCCTCGTCGGTGAGCTGGCTCTGGTCGGCCACCTCTCTGGCCAGGTCGAACCCCCGGGCGTCGCGGAGCGGGTTCTCCTCCTCGAAGTCCCACCGGGCCCGCCGGGCACGGGCGGCCGATGCCGCCAGATAGGCGTTGACGACCTGCGATGAGGTCACCATCGCGTTCGCCCCCGGTTGACCGGGCACGGAAATACCGTACTCGGTCTCGATGCCCATCACCCGCCGAACCGTCATTCGCACCCCGCCCGCATCAGGCCATCGTCGTCATAACCGAGCCTAGCCCTTTCTCTATGCCCTGCTACCAGACAGTTACGGCACAGATGCCTCGGGACTTTGCGCCATAACGGGCGAACGCCTCATAGATGGATCATCCGAGCCCGGCCCGCGCGACCGTCCCGAACGGCGGGTCAGCACCCCCAGGCGGGCCCGCAACCACCGCTGACCAGGCCTGTCGACGATCCGGTAGATCAGGTAGCCGAGCACGACGGAGACCGCCATGGTGATCGCGGTGAGCAGCCAGGGGTCGACGTCGTCCCGATACGCGGGGATCAGAACCGCGGAGACGGTCTGGTGCAGCAGGTAGAGGGGGTACGTCAGGGCGCCCACGGTGACCAGGATGCGCCAGCGCATCCAGCGCAGCCAGCCGAGGGACACGGCGGCCATCAGCAGGAAGATCAGCGTGACGGCCACGATCACGTTCTCCGGCGGGGCCGGGTAGTGGTCGATGCCGAGCATGTCCACCCGCTGCCCCACGCGCTCCATGGCGGCGAACAGGGCCCCGGCGTAGCCGCCGGCCACGAAGAGCCAGGGCAGCCCGCCGGCGACCCTCGCACCGAACCGGTGGATGAGGAAGAAGGCCATGCCCGCGATGAAGTACGGCGCCTGCGTGGGGATGAAGACGAGGGTGAGCGTCTCGTTCTGGGTGATCTGGGCGGCCAGCGCCAGCGCCCCCCAGGCCCCGAGGAAGACCAGGCACCGCCGTACGGTGATCCCGAAGAGGGAGAGGACCGCGATCAGGAGGTAGAAGCGCACCTCCACCCAGAGGGACCAGAAGACGCCTCCGGCGTGGCCGACCCCGAACGCGCCCTGGAACATGGTCAGGTTGAGCAGGTACTCCCCCGTGTCGAGCTTCGGGTCGAAGCCGGACACCCCGCTGAAGCGGTACATGATGAAGATCACGACCACGGCGAACCAGTAGGCCGGGTAGAGCCGGGAGATCCTGGACACCGCGAACTGGCCGATCGTCCGTCCCCAGACACTCATCAAGATGACGAAGCCGCTGATGAGGAAGAACAGCTCCACACCGAGGATGCCGAGGGTCGTGAGCCGGTTCACCGGCGCGAACACCGTGGTCGGGTACTCGACCCACAGCGACTTGCTGGCCGCCATGTAGTGGAACGACATGACGGCGAAGGCCGCGACGAACCGCAGGAAGTCCAGCTCGGCCAGACGTGGACGCTTCGCCGTCTCACCGGCCGCCCGGCCGGCGGAGGGCCCGGCAGCGGGTTCCTGTGAGGGTACGGAGGGTACGGAGGCCCGGCGCTGACCGGAGGTAGGCACAGGAGTCACCCGCGCACGCCTAGGTAGATCACGCACCTTTGACGCGATCGCGCCCGTCCCGGTTCCCTCCGATCGCCTCCCCGGACCGAACTCATCCACCGATGGGTTGCCCGCCCGTCCGGCTACTCGGCGGGTGACCGGCTGCCGCTCGTGGTGACGGGCGGGCCGGTGGGCGGATGGCGGTGCAGGGGCAGGACACCGGTTGTGGTCAGGCGGGCGCGGGCGGCGGTGATGGCTTCGGGGGTGGTGGCGAAGACCTGCCCGGCCGCGTCGAGGCGGGCGATCGCGCCCAGGGCGTGCAGGGGTTGGTGGTGGCCGTCGCGGATGCCGGAGACCAGTACGGTGATCGCGCGTCGCTCCAGGCGGGTGATGGCGTCGCCGAGGACCAGGGCGCCGCTGGCGTCGATGGTGGTGACGCGGGACATGCGCAAGATGATCACCGAGACGTCGGCGACCTCGGACAGCTGGAGCAGGAAGCGGTGGGCGGCGGCGAAGAACAGCGGCCCGTCCAGCCGGTAGGCGACGATGTGCTGGGCCAGCAGCGCGTGCTCTTCATCGCTGTGATCGTCGGGCAGGTCGGGTTGCAGCGGCGTCTCCTCCAGCCGGACGTTTCCGGCGATCGTGCGCAGAGCCAGTGCCCCGGCCACGATCAGGCCCAAGATGACGGCGGTCACCAGGTCCAGGGCAAGGGTGGCCAGAGCGGTCAGTGCCAGCACCAGCGCATCGGCGCGGGTGGAGCGCAGCATGGCCCGGAGCGAGCCGGCCTCGACCATGCGCACCGCGGTGGCCAGCAGCACTCCGGCCAGCGCGGCCAGCGGGATGCGGGCGACCAGGCCGGCGGCCGCGAACACGATCACCGCCAAGATGGCGGCGTGGGCGAGCGCGGCCAGCCGGGAGGAGGCGCCGGCGCGGACGTTGACCGCGGTACGGGCGATCGCCCCGGTGGCCGGGACGCCGCCGAACAGCGGGACGAGCAGGTTGGCCAGGCCTTGGCCGAACAGTTCCCGGTCCGGGTCGTACCTGTGGCTGACGCTCATCCCGTCGGCCACAGCGGCCGACAGCAGCGACTCCAGCGCGGCCAGGGCCGCGACCGCTATGGCGGGGGCGATCAGCGAGCCCAGCGCGCCCATCTGCAGAAAGTCAAGCGACGGCGCGGGCAACCCCGCGGGCAGAGCGCCGATGCGGGTGACCGGCAGCCGCGCCAGCTCGGCCACCAAGGTCGCGGCGGCCACAGCCAGCAGCGAGAACGGCACCCCCGGCCGCCAGTGCGCCCCGGCCAGCATCGCCACGGCCACCAGCACGGTCATCGCGGGCGCCGCCCAGCTGGGGCGGGCGGTGAAGTCGAGCACCGCCTGCCAGGCCACGGCCACCACCTTGTCCCCGTGCGGGGCGGGCACGCCGAGCGCGGCCGGCACCTGCTGCAAGGCGATCACGCAGGCGATGCCGAGGGTGAAGCCCTCCACCACCGGGGCCGGCACCAGCGTCATGTACCGGCCCGCCCGCGCCAGCGCCAAGCCCAGCAGCATCAGCCCGGCCAGCACGCCGACCGTCAACACACCGGAGGCCCCGTGCTGGTGCATGATCGGCACCAGCACCACGGTCATCGCCCCGGTCGGGCCGGACACCTGCAGGGCCGACCCGCCGAACAGCGCCGCCAGCGTCCCGGCCACCACCGCGGTCACCAAACCCGCCTGGGCCCCCAGCCCGGAGGAGATGCCGAACCCGAGCGCCAGCGGAAGCGCCACGATCGCCACCGTCAGCCCGGCCAGCAGGTCCCGGCGCGGATGACGGCCCATCGCCACCAGATCAGCACGGCCGGGCAGCACCGAACGCAGACGGTCCCCAAGCCCCGACACCACCGCGCTCACCTGTTCACCATGCTGACCGTGTCCGCCGTGTCCGCTGTGTTTGTCGTATTTGTGGCGTTTGTCGTGTTCACCCTTGTCTCGTCTCCGCCTGCTCCAGCTCCAGCTCCGTCAGCAGCTCACGCTGCCCCTGCAGCTTTGCGCTCAGCAGTTGACGAGCCGCGCGCAGCAACTCGGCCACATCCCCGCCCGACAGCGCGTACACCACGGTGGTCCCCTCTCGGTGGGCGGTGACCATGTCCGAGCGGCGCAGCACTGCCAGGTGCTGCGACAGCCCCGTCGCCTCCACCTCGATCGCGGCCAGCAGATCCCGCACCGGCATCGGCCCGTCCTGCAACAGCTCCAGCACCCGGATCCGGACCGGATGGCCCAGCAGCCGAAACAGCTCCGCCTTGGCCTCATACAACGGCACCGACATCATGCGCCCGCCCCTCCACCTGGCACGGCCTGATCACCGGGCGGGGCCGGCCTCGGCTTCAGCGCCACCCCGTGGCGGCGGGCGAAGCGTGTCAGGTCCTCCCACTGATCCTGGGCCTGCTGCTGCGCCTCGGCATCGCCGCCGTCGCGGGCGGCCGCCAACGCCGCCTCCACCTCAGCCAGCCGCGCCCGGACCGCGGCTGCGAACTCTCCGCTCACCCTGTCCATCCCTTCCGCGGTGCCGAACCGGCCACGACCACCGATCGCACCGCCTATGCAATTGCGAAACTTCGCAACTCTTTGATTCTAGCGAACGGAGCGAGGTTTCCCGACGGCAGGCGGTGCGATCGGCCGCGCGGCCGGACGAGAGCCGGCGAAGATCCGGTCCGGGGGCGGGAGGAGTCCGCCCGGAACACGGGAGGAGCGGTCCGATCCGTGGATCGGGCCGCTCCTCGTGGTGCCGACGGGCCGGCCGGTTCCGCCCGGCCGGCGGATTCGGCTAGAGGTACTGGCCGGTGTTGGCGACCGTGTCGATCGACCGTCCGGCCTCGGTGCCCTGCTTGCCCTGCACGAGCGTGCGGATGTAGACGATCCGCTCGCCCTTCTTGCCGGAGATGCGGGCCCAGTCGTCGGGGTTGGTGGTGTTGGGCAGGTCCTCGTTCTCGGAGAACTCGTCGACGCAGGCGGCCAGCAGGTGGGCGATCCGCAGGCCCTTCTGCCCGGTCTCCAGGAACTCCTTGATGGCCATCTTCTTGCCGCGGTCCACGATGTTCTGGATCATGGCGCCGGAGTTGAAGTCCTTGAAGTACAGGACCTCCTTGTCACCGTTGGCGTAGGTCACCTCGAGGAAGCGGTTCTCCTCGCTCTCGGCGTACATGCGCTCGACGACCCGCTGGATCATCGCCGCGATGGTCGTGTCCCGGCCGCCCCCGTGCTCGGCGAGGTCGTCGCCGTGCAGCGGAAGGTCGGTGACCAGGTACTTCGAGAAGATGTCCTTGGCCGCCTCGGCGTCCGGCCGCTCGATCTTGATCTTGACGTCCAGGCGGCCGGGCCGCAGGATCGCCGGGTCGATCATGTCCTCGCGGTTGGAGGCGCCGATGACGATGACGTTCTCCAGGCCCTCGACGCCGTCGATCTCCGAGAGAAGCTGGGGGACGATGGTGTTCTCGACGTCGGAGGAGACGCCGGAGCCGCGGGTACGGAAGATCGAGTCCATCTCGTCGAAGAACACGATGACCGGGGTGCCCTCGGAGGCCTTCTCCCGGGCCCGCTGGAAGACCAGGCGGATGTGCCGCTCGGTCTCGCCCACGTACTTGTTCAGCAGCTCGGGGCCCTTGATGTTGAGGAAGAAGCTCTTGCCGGACTGGCCGGTCTTCTCCGCGACCTGCTTGGCCAGGGAGTTGGCGACGGCCTTGGCGATCAGCGTCTTGCCGCAGCCGGGCGGGCCGTACAGCAGGACGCCCTTGGGCGGGCGGAGCTTGTGCTCGCGGAACAGGTCGGCGTGCAGGTAGGGAAGCTCGATCGCGTCCCTGATCTGCTCGATCTGCCGCATGAGGCCGCCGATCTCCTCGTAGGAGATGTCGGGGACCTCTTCCAGGACGAGCTCCTCCACCTCCGACTTGGGGATCCGCTCGTACACGTAGTTGGAACGGGGTTCGAGCAGGAGGGAGTCGCCCGCGCGGATCGGCTGGTCCATCAGCGAGGCGGCGAGCTTGACGACCCGCTCCTCGTCCGCGTGCGAGATGACAAGGGCCCGGTCGCCGCTCTCCAGCAGCTCCTTGAGCATGACGATCTCGCCGACGTCCTCGTAGCCGAGCGCCTCCACCACGTTGAGCGCCTCGTTCAGCATGACCTCCTGGCCACGCTTGAGCGACTCGGCGTCCACGGCTGGGCTGACGTTCACCCTGAGCTTGCGGCCGCCGGTGAACACCTCGATCGTGCCGTCATCCCTGGCCTCCAGGAAGACCCCGAAGCCGGACGGCGGCTGTGCGAGCCGGTCGACCTCCTCCTTGAGGGCGACAATCTGATCCCTGGCCTCCTTGAGGGTGGAAACCAGCCGCTCGTTCTGGCTGGTGAGGGCGGCCACCTGGGCTTGCGCCTCATGGAGACGTTCTTCGATGACCCTGGCCTGCCGGGGAGACTCGGCCAGTTTCCGACGCAACGCGGTGATCTCCTCCTGCAGGAAGGAGACCTGTGTTGTGAGATCAGCGACCTCCCGTTCGCGCTGCGCGGCCCGAGCCTCAGCGTCGTCGCGAGCTGCCACGCCCCGTCACCTCCTTCCCCGTCGAGAACGACTACTCAAGACCCTACCTATCTTGGCGCTGTACGTAACCTGGCCGGGCAGTGTTCGTGTAGTTACGTTGGGTGTTCGGCGTTTGGTACCTTATGGAGCGAATATGCGGGTTAGCACCGGCCACACATGTATATGTTCCCGTGTCACGCGGTTTTGCCGGGGTTGTGGCTGAATCGTCACACTTGCTCGGTCCCCTCCCCATAGGCCCCCTTCGACGGGCGTCTCCTCCTCGGCGGGGGCGTCACGCCGTCCGCCATCCGACGGGCGGTGACGAGAAATCCGGTGTGGCCAACCATCCGGTGATCCGGCCGTACAGCGAGTCCCTCGACATGCCAGTCGCGAACCAAGGTCTCCCACGCGTGGGGCTCGGTGAAACTCCCGTGCTCCCGCAGCGTTTCCACCGTTCTGGACATTTGAGTCGTGGTGGCAACATAACAGCAAATAACTCCGCCCGGTGTGAGCGACTTCGCGGCCGCGTCGACGCACTCCCAGGGAGCGAGCATGTCGAGGATCACCCGGTCGACGTCGACCTCGTCGAGCGCCGAGACGAAGTCGCCGACCACCAGCCGCCACTGGCTCATCGGCCCCCCGAAGAACTTCTCCACGTTCTTGGTGGCCACCTCGGCGAAGTCCTCCCGGCGTTCGTACGACGTGACCGTGCCCTCGGGCCCGACGGCGCGCAGCAGGAAGCAGGTCAGCGCGCCCGACCCGACGCCGGCCTCGACGACCCGGGCGCCGGGGAAGATGTCGGCCATCCCGACGATCTGCGCCGCGTCCTTGGGGTAGATCACCGCCGCGCCGCGCGGCATCGACAGCGCGTAGTCGGACAGGAGGTGCCGGAAGGCCAGGTAGGCGGTGCCGCCGGACGAGCGGACCACCGAGCCCTCGGGCTGCCCGATCAGGTCGTCATGCGGGATCCACCCCTTGTGCGTGTGGAAGACGCCGCCCTCTTTCAGCGTCACCGTGTGCCGCTTGTTCTTCGGATCGGTGAGCTGGACCTGATCTCCGGCCTCGAACGGGCCGTGCCTGCGAAAACCCATGCGGAAAAGGCTAGTGCCATCACTCGGTGCGGCGGCCCGGCGAGCCGCCCCGAGCCGGGTGCGGCCCCCCTCCCCACGGCCGCGGGGCGAATAAGCGATGGGCCGGGCGGCATTTCGGCTGGTACCAATAGGACATGCTGCCCTACGACGTCATCTCCGCCGGCCCCTCGGTCCTGCGCCTTCCCGAAGAGAGGGACGCCGAGGCCGTCACACGGGCGTGCTCCGACCCGGAGGTCGTCCGGTTCATCACGCTGCTCCCCTCGCCGTACTCGCGGGACGACGCGTTGTTCTGGATCACCAAGATGACGCGCGCCACCTGGGACGCAGGCGGCGCCGACTTCCTGATCGCCGACCGGGTGACGGACGAGCCGCTGGGCACGGTGGGGATCAAGCCGCCGGACCGCTTCGGCAACAGCGAGGTGGGCTACTGGCTCGCGCCCTGGGCCCGCGGCCGCGGTGTGATGACCGAAGCCGTCCGCGCGCTGTCCTCCTGGGCCTTCGAGCACGGAGTGCCGCGCATCACGCTGCTCGCCGACGTGCGGAACCTCCCGAGCCAGCAGGTGGCCCTCCGCAGCGGGTACGCCCTGGAGGGCGTGCTGCGCGGAGGCGGCAGGGCGCGTGACGGATCGCGCGACGACATGGCGGCGTACGCCCGGCTGGCCACGGACGCCGGCGACCCGATCAGCCCCTATCTGCCGTTCCTCCCCGGCGGCTTCCCCGGCGGCGCGCTCACCGACGGCGTCGTGCGGCTCACGCCGCTGACTCCGGCCGACACCGCCGGCTACCACCGGCTGAGGACCGTCCCGGACGTCGCGGCCCACCGGGTGCCGCCCACCCCTGTGCCGTACGCCGAGAGCGAGGAGGTCTGCCGGCACGCGGGGCACTGGTGGCTGTCGGGGCGGAAGGCCGAGCTCGTGATCAGGGACGCGGCGACCGGCGAGCTCGCCGGCGACATCCAGCTCAGCAACGTCGTCCCGGGGCTGGACCAGGCGATGACCGGCTACAGCCTGCTGCCGGGCTTCCGCGGCCGGGGGTTCACGACCAGGGCCGTCCGGCTGCTGGTGGACTGGGCCTTCGAGAGCACGCCGCTCAGGCGGATCATCGCGGGAACGTCCCCGGCGAACACGGCGTCGCAGCGCGTGCTCGAACGGGCGGGATTCACCAGGGAGCTCCTGGTGAAGGGCCTGCTGCCGGGCCCGGACGGCACCCGCGTCGACGACATCCAGTGGGCCCGCGCACGCTGACCCTCAGTCGGCGCCGTACGCCGCCCGCAGCTTGGCGAAGGCGGCGTCGGTGCCCTGGAGTGCGCGGTCGATCTCCTCGTCGGTGTGCGCGGCCGACAGGAACCAGTTGTGCCACGGATGGAGGTAGACGCCCTCCTCCAGGCAGGCCCCCGCCCAGTGGATGCCCTTCTCCAGGGTGGCGTCTCCCTCGAAGGACAGCCACGGCACCTGCACGGGGCCCGTCTGGCGGACGGTGAAGCCGTGCGAGGCGGCTTGGGCGGCGAGCCCGTCGCGCAGGCGCGTGCCGGCCCGGTGCATCAGGGCGACGCCGTCCGTCTCGCGCAGGATCTCGATGGTCGCCTTCGCCGCGGCCATGGCGGTGGCGGAGAACCAGAACGAGCCGGTGGAGTAGAGCGACTGGGCGGCGCCCCGCAGGGCGTCCGTGCCGGTCAGCGCGGCGATGGGGAAGCCGTTCGCCATCGCCTTGCTCCACGCGGTCAGGTCGGGGCGTACGCCGAGGGGCTCCCAGGAGCCGCGCAGGTCCAGCCGCCAGCCCGCGCGCACGTCGTCGATGACCAGCGCCGCGCCCAGGCTGTCGGCGAGGGCGCGCACGCCCCGGGCGAACTCCGCGTCGGCCGGCTCCTGGTCCTCGAACGAGTCGTGCTTGAACGGGGTGACCAGGATCGCGGCGACGTCCCCGCCGGCCTGGTCGGCGGCGGCGCGCGCGCTCGCCAGGTCGTTGTAGGCGAACTCGACGGAGTCGGCCCGCTGGTTGGGGGTGACGCCGGACAGGCCGGGGGTGCACCAGGGGTCGGCGCCGTGGTAGGCGCCGTGGGCCACCAGCACCTTGGTCCTGCCGGTGGCCGCCCGGGCCACCATGAGCGCCTGGGTGGTGGCGTCGGTGCCGTTCTTGGAGAACATCGCCCAGTCGGCGGACGGGATCAGGTCGACCAGCAGCTCGGCCAGCTCGACCATCACCGGGCCGGGGCCGTTGAGGCAGTCGCCCTCCGCCTGCTGGGCGGCGGCGGCCGTCTCGACCCGGGGGTTGCGGTGGCCGACGATCATCGGACCCCAGCTGCACATCAGGTCGACGTACTCCCGGCCGTCGGCGTCCCACTGCCGCGTCCCCTCGGCCCTGACGAAGAACTGCGGGTAGCGCTCGCCGTGCAGCGCCGCGTTGAGGTGGCCGTACATGCCACCGGGGATGACTTTCGCGGCGCGCTGCCGCAGTGAGGCGTCGGCGGACATGGGGAGCACTCCTCGAAGCGGGGGAACCGGGGGAACAGAGGGGACGTCAAGGGGGCACGGGATCGGAGGCGGTCGCGGGGGTTCAGGCGGTCACAGGGCCGTCCAGGCCGGCGTCGGAGCCCAGGCCGCCGGCGACCCGGGCGGCCACCGCCGTGCCGAGGCGGGCCGCCGCCACGACGTCACGGCCCTCCAGCAGCCCGGCCACGAAGCCGGCGCAGTACGCGTCGCCGCATCCCGTGGTGTCGACCACCGGCACGTCCAGCGCCGCGACCCGTGTGACGTCCGACGGGGTGGCGACCAGGCTGCCGTCGGCGCCCAGGGTGATCAGCGCCCCGCGCAGCCCCTCGCCGAGCAGCGCCCGCGCCGCCTCGGCGGCGGTCGCGGCGCCGGTGAGCATGAGCGCCTGCTCCTCGTTGGGCAGCAGATAGTCGATGTGGGGCAGGAAGGCGCGCACCGCCGGCATCAGCTCGGCCATGTTGGACAGCAGGTCCATCGTCACGACCGTGCCGCCGGCCCGCGCCTTGTCGAGCAGCGCGAAGAACGCCGGGTCGTGCAGGCCCCAGGTGACGTCCATGCCTCCGAGGTGCACGATCGGCGCGGCCGTGATCCGGTCCTCGTCCAGGTCGGCGAGGCCGAGGCCGAGGTTGGCGCCCGGCACGTGGAACGAGGGCCGCCCGCCGTCCGGCCGGATGGGCAGGATCGACGCCGCTGTCTGCTCGCCGGCCCTGCGGACGACTCCGGAGACGTCGACACCGCGCCGTTCCATGATCATGAGCAGGAAGTCGCCGAGCTCGTCGTCGCCCACCGCGCCCATCGAGGCGACGGGCACCCCGATCTTCGCGAGATCGACGGCGGTGCCCGCCGCGGCGCCGGCGGCGGTGATGCGGATCTGCTCGAGAAGGTGGGTGTCCTGCCCGGCCGGGATGGACTCCACGGGCCGCGCCAGGACGTCGACGATGTGAACGCCGACCGTGACAACCGTCATGTGCGGATAATAGACGGGCGCCCGACTAAAATGTCAACAGAGACGGGAGGTGCCATGCCGAAGATCGTCGATCACGGGGTGCGCCGCGACGAGGTCGTGGCCGCGGCGACGCGGATCATCATGCGCGACGGCATCGACGCCGCGACCACGCGGGCGATCGCCAAGGAGGCCGGATACTCCAACGGCGTCCTCACGCACTACTTCGCCGACAAGGACGAGATCCTCGTGTCCGCGCTGGAGGCGTCGCACCGCCGGATCACCGAGCGGCTGCGGGAGAAGCTGGCGGGCCGCACCGGGCTGGACGCGCTGCGCGAGGTGCTGCTCGACAACGTGCCGCTCGACGACGAGCGGGTGAGGGAGACCGGCCTGGAGGTCGGCTTCTGGGGGCGCAGCCTGGCCAGCGCGGACCTGCTGGAGGTTCAGCGGCGGGAGGCGGCCGACCTGCGCCACCTGGTGGTGAGCCTGCTCCAGGCGGCCGCCGAGGCGGGGGAGATCCGTTCCGGTGAGGACCTCGACGACGTCGCCGAGCGGCTGCTCGCGCTCGTCGACGGCCTCAGCGTGCACCGGCTGCTCTACCCCTCCCGCCTGACCGGCGGCCGGCTCGAACGGCTCATCCTGCGCGAGATCGACCTGCTGGCCGCCTGACCGCAGGCCGGGCCGAAGCCGCCGCCGCCGATCGCGGCGCCCGGCGGCGGCACCGCGACGGCCCTGTGGCGGCCCTGTGGCGGCACTGTGGCGGCCCGGCTACGCGCCCCGGTGGGCCTCGTACCTCATCGTGCGGGAGACGCCGATGCGCACGGTCGTGCCCGGCATGATCGGAACCGGCTCGTTCGGCGGGATGTCGTAGAAGTTCGGGTCGCCGGGCGGCTGGATCTGGGTCCCGTTGACCGAACCCAGGTCGACCAGGTCGACGTCCCAGTTGTCCAGGAAGACCCTCAGGTGGCGCCGGGAGACCGAACCGTCCGGGCTGGTGACCCTGGCGGGGCGCGCCTCGCCCGCCTGGACCTCCGACGCCCGTTCCGGGTCGCGGCCCAGAACGTAGTCGGCGTCCAGGGGAAGCGCCATCCCGTCGTCGAGCAGCAGCACGCCGAGCTGCGGGCGGGGCCCCTTGTACGGCACGACCGACCGCTGGTCGATCCCGACGCCGCAGACCGCGCAGTAGGGCGCCCTGGGGTCGTTGAAATGGTCGTTGCTGCAGTCCACGCCGTACACCATGGGGCGCGGCTCCATCTCGGGCGCAGCGTCGAGCTGGGTGGCGTCCCCCACGTCCTCCTGGGCGTGCGACGGGGGCGGGCCGAACGGACCCCCCGGCCCGCCGGGGCCGCCGTCCTGCTGCGCGGGACGGTCGTCGCCGTAGGGCCGGTCCCCGCCGTACGGGCTGTCCACGCCGTACGGCCGCTCGTCGACGTACGGCCGGTCGTGGGGCGGGGGGTCCTGCGCCGGGTGCGGCTCCGACGAGGGCCCCGCCTCCGGCAGCGGCTGGGACAGGTGCCGCGGGGGCTCAGGGGACGGACCGGGCTGCGGACCCGAGAGAGGGCCGGACAGAGGGCCGGGCTGCGGACCGGAGAGCGGGCCCGGTTGCGGGCCCGACAGTGGGCCTGGCAGAGGGCCGGGCTGCGGGCCCGGATGCGGGCCGGACAGCGGATCGGGCTGGGGGCCCGATTGGGGGCCGGACGGGGACATCGGAGAGGAGAGCGGCTGGGACGCCGGAGAGTTGGCACCCCCCTGCTCGGGCGGCCCTCCGTACGGGCCCGGGCCGGTCGGCAGGGGCGAGACCACGGGCCCACGCGCGGCGATCGGCTCGGGCGGGCCAGCCGGCGGAGGCTGCACCGGCTGGTGACCGCTGTGGGGGTGCCGGGGCGGCGGCGGGGGGAAGGCCGGCTCCGCGCTCCGGGTGAGGTCGCACTCCACGCCCGCGCCGGTGACGACGCCGCCGTCGAGACGGGCGTACGGGCTGGAAGGACCGGCTCCCGGAAGGCGCAGCTCGATCCTCGACACCGGCCCGGCGACGAGCCTGTCGGTCCAGGTGAGCGCCTCCCGCCCGGCGAGGCGGACCTCGCCGTCGGGACCGGTCACCGTGGCGAGCGCGGCACCGCTGACGAGCACCGCGACACCGCCTCCGGCCGGCCCGGCGACGGCGCAGGCCACCGGCTCCCCTCCGATGGACCTGTCCATCGCGCGCGCCAGGATCTGGGCCGCGCGGCGGGCCAGCGCCCGGCCGTCGCCGCCGGTCGCCGCCGTCTCGCCAAGCGCTCCCAGCAGCTCGTCGACCTGGTCACCGGCCGCGCACACGAGCAGTAACCCGTTCAGGTGGGCGACCACGCCATCCCCCGGCAGCGGGCGGACCACCCCTACGCCCTGTTCCGTCACAGAACTCTCCCTCCGGAAACGCCACCGGATGACCGGCACCCGCGTGCCGGATCGATCACCCCAGAAAGTAGCAAAAAGAATGGTGGAGCGGCCTTCCGGAGGGGCTGCCGGTACGCCCGGGGGCTCCGGCGCCCGCCGCCCGTATCGCCGACCGCCGTGCTGACACCGGCCGGGCCGCCGCCCGCCGTGCCGCCTGCGGCCGGGCCGCCGCAGGCCGTGCGGTCGCCGGCCGGGTGGCCGGGCGCGGCGGGCCGGGAACGCGGACGCCGGCGCGCACGCGCACCTCCGGCCGCGGGCTCAGACACCGGTGAACATGCGGTTGACGTCGGCGGTCACGAGCACGCCGTAGATCTCCCCGCCCCGCTCGACCAGCAGATACTCCGCGGCCGGGGTGCCCCTCATGGCGTCGAGGAGGGACTCCCCTTCGAGGTCCGCCGCGAGCACGAGCGAGGGGTCCAGGTTCCGCGCGAGCGAGCCGACGTTCACCCACGGCCTGCGGTGCTCGGGGACGGCGTTGACGGCGGTCTCGTTCACGATGCCCACCGGCCGCTGGTCGTGGTCCATCAGCACCATCGCGCCCGCGCCGGCTTCGCGGGCCCGGCGCAGACCTTCCGACAACGGCACATCCGCGGTGACCGGGATCGCCCTGCGGGCCAGCACCCGGGCCCGCAGCTGCGGCAGCCGCGCCCTGACCCGCGCGACCCGCAGAGACTGCGACGCCCCGACCCAGACGAACGAGGCCAGCACCACCGACCAGAGCGTCCGCCCCAGGCTGGGCTCCTGCCCGGACATCACGCTGAGGAGCAGGGGGACGGCGACCACCGCGACCGCCACGCCGCGGCCGACCCACGCGGCGGCCACCGTGCCGGTGCCGGAGTCGCCGCTGACCTTCCACACGGTGGCGCGGAGCATCCGGCCGCCGTCGAGCGGCAGCCCGGGCAGCAGGTTGAAGACGCCGACCACGAGGTTGGACGTCCACAGCTGGAAGACCAGCACGGGGACGATGCCGTGGGGCGGGAGGGTGTAGGTGGCCAGGAGGTAGCCGACGCCTCCCAGCACCAGCGACAGCAGGGGCCCGGCGAAGGCGACGTTGAACTCGCGGCCGGCCGTCTCGGGCTCCCGCTCGATCTCGGACACGCCGCCGAGGAGGTAGAGGGTGATGCGGCGCACCGGGAGGCCGTAGTGCTTGGCGACGACGCAGTGGGCGAGCTCGTGCAGCAGCACCGAGACGTAGAGCAGCACGGCGAAGGCGAGCGCGAGCGTGTAGGTGACCACGTCCCCGTAGCCCGGCAGCATGGCGGCGAACACGGGCTGCAGGCTGATCGTGATGAAGGCCGCCACGATGAGCCATGTCGGGGAGACGTACACCGGGATGCCGAACGGGCGCCCCATCCGCAGTCCCGGGGACTCCTTGACAGGTGTGCTCATGATAGCCGCCTTCCCTCCCTTGGCCTCGATGCTACGCGCCGCGAGGTGAGATCAGCCTAAGAGCTCGCGGGTCCCCGCGGCGCAACCGCCCGCCGCCCCGTGCGCGGAGTCCGGGGACGTCGCCGGGGACATGGCCGGGGTTGTGCCGGGGGCATGACCGAGGCACGGCCGCCGGAACGCTCCGTCCTGTCGGTCGGGTGTCCTACAGTGCGGGACATGACCCTCGCCGAAGAGCGCGCGATCATCGGCGCGCTGTCCCCCTCCCGCGCCGGCGACTTCATGACCTGCCCGCTGCTCTACCGGTTCCGGGTGATCGACCAGCTTCCCGAGCGGCCCTCCCCCGCCGCGGTGCGGGGCACACTCGTCCACGCCGTGCTGGAGCGGCTCTACGACCTGCCCGCCGAGGGGCGGACGGTGGCGGCGGCGCAGGGCCTGCTGGAGCCGCAGTGGGAGCGGCTGCTCGCCGCGGAGCCGGAGTACGCCGGGCTGTTCGAGGGGGACGAGGAGCGCGACGCCTGGCTCGCCCAGGCCAAGGGCATGCTGGAGCGCTACTTCACGCTGGAGGACCCGCAGCGGCTTGAGCCGGCCGAGCGCGAGATGTACGTCGAGGCCGTCCTCGACAGCGGCCTGCTGCTGCGCGGCTACATCGACCGGCTCGACGTCGCCCCCACCGGCGAGGTCCGGGTGGTGGACTACAAGACGGGCAGCGCGCCCGGGCGTGACTTCGAGGCCAAGGCGCTGTTCCAGATGAAGTTCTACGCGCTGGCGCTGTGGCGGCTGAAGGGCGAGGTGCCGCGCATGCTCCAGCTCATGTACCTGGGCAACGGCGAGATCATCCGGTACGTCCCCGACGAGGCCGACCTGCGCGCCACCGAGCGCAAGGTGGAGGCGCTGTGGGCGGCGATCGAGCGCGCGCTGCGCACCCGCGAGTGGCGGGCCCGGCGTTCGCGCCTGTGCGACTGGTGCGACCACCAGGCGCGGTGCCCCGAGTTCGGCGGCACGCCGCCGCCGGTCCCTGACCGTCAGCCCGGCCTGTCGTCGCGCGCACCCAGAAGAGCGGCCACCGACGAACTGTGAGATGAGGACGCGCACGTGGACGACCGCACGCCCTTCCTCGAGGGCCCCTTCGACAGCGACGAGGCCGCGGACGCCGTCGCGGAGCTGGAGGACGGCGAGGACGTCGCCGCCGGGATGGCCGAGATGCTGGACGACTTCGTCCGGGAGAACACCGATCACGTCCATGAGGGCGACGTGGAGGCCGCCCTGGCCGTCGCCTGCCTCGTCGCCGCCCGGATCTCCGGGATCGCCCCCGACGAGGCGGCGCACCACTGGCTGGACCGCAATCCCTTCACCCCCACCGATGGGCTGCGCGGACGGGCCGCGGCCGCCTTCCGGCTGGCGACCCGCGGCGAGGACAACGACCTCGGCGAGATCCGCGCCGGAGACTGGGAGGAGTTCCTGGACCACCTGGAGCCCTACCGCAAGGCCCTGCACGGCGAGCCTCAGGAACCGCCCGCCCCGTTCGTCCCGGACCTTTCCCACCGGGAGCCCTGGCTGCGGGCGTTCTGGAGCGTCGCCGGCCGCGACCTGCCGCACGACGTCCCCTACGCGAGGGCCGCGGAGCGCCTCGTCTCGGCCGTCAACGGGGCGTCTGACTGGCTCGGGCGGTGGCGTCCGGCCGGGCTGCGCGAACTGACCGTCTTCGGACGGCTCGTCCCCGGCGCGCGCGCCGAGCGGATCTCGCGCGGCCGCACCACGGCCGAGGCGTGGATCGACTTCGGCCACCCGCCCGAGGCCGCCGGGGACACCGCCGGGGGAAGCGTCCATGCGTCCGCCGCCCGGCAGGCCCGAGAGGACCTCCACGGGGCCCTGGCCGCCGCGGGCCGCCGTCTGGGGCTCGGCCCCGTTCCGCCGCTCCCCGTCCCGGCGGACTGATCCGCCCGCCGCCCGCGGGAGACGGTCGCGTGCCACCGCCTCCCCCGGCTCGCGCCTCTCGCGTCTCTCCTCCCCTCGGAGGATGCGCATATCCCTCCTGGGCAGGGTGGTGACCGCAGGTGACCGCTTACATTTGGTACGTGCGCCCCACCCCCGCTGTCTCCTGGTCCCGGCTTCGGGCCCATCCCCTCTTCGCGGACTCGGCCCTGGCGGTGGTGCTGACGGTCGCGTCGCTGACGATCATCCTCGTCGCGACGCCGGAGTCGCTGGCGCGATGGCAGGACATGGCGCCGATGCGGCTGCGCCCCCCGGACGCGGCCAACCTGCTCCTGGCGTCGCTGTGCACGCTCTCGGTCGCCCTGCGGCGGCGGTGGCCGTTCGTCCTGCTCCTGATGACGTACCCGCCGGAGTGGACGCTCCAAGGCCTCGGCTACAACATGGGGCTCAGCTGGGTCGGGAGCCTGATCCTGCTCTACTCGGTGGCCTCCTGCCGGGGGCTGGCGCTGAGCCTGGCCGCGCTGGCGGTCGCCCTGCCCGCCTCCGCCGTGGGGGTCACCCTCGGCGCCTACGACCTGTCCTGGACCGATCAGGCCGTGATCGTCGTCGTCATCATGCTGTGCTGGGTCATCGGCCGGACCGTGCGGCTGCGCCGCGCCTACATGGCCGAGCTGACGCAGCGCGCCGACCGGCTGGAGCGGGCGCGTGAGGCCGACACCCGGGCCGCCCGGGCCGAGGAGCGCTCACGCATCGCCCGCGAGCTGCACGACGTCGTCGCCCATCACGTGAGCGTGATGACCGTGCAGGCGGCGGCGGCGCGCAAGATGCTCGACAGCAACCCCGACGTGGCCCGCGACGCGCTGACCGCCATCGAGGAGATGGGCCGTACGGCCATGGTGGAGATGCGCAACATCGTCGGCGTGCTCCGCACCGACGGCCCGGCCGAGCGGGGGCCCCAGCCCGGCATGCAGGACCTGCCGACACTGGTCGAGCAGATGCGGGAGGCGGGGCTGCGCACCCAGCTCTGGATCGAGGGCGACCGGCGGGGGCTGCCGCCGGGAGTGGACCTGGCGGCCTACCGCCTGGTGCAGGAGGCGCTGACCAACAGCCTCCGGCACGCCGGCCCGGCCGCCCGCGCCTGGGTCACCGTACGGCAGGAGCCGAACGAGCTGTCCGTCCAGATCGAGGACGACGGGCGGGGCGCGGCCGACGCGGCGGCCCGGCCGAACGGAAGCGGCCACGGCCTGGTGGGGATCCGCGAGCGCGTGGCGCTCTATGGTGGAGTCCTGCGGATCGGCCCTCGCACCGGGGGCGGGTTCGAGGTACGGGCCCGGTTCCCTCTCAAGGACACATCATGACGATCAGGGTGCTCCCCTCCACCCGCACCACGACGGCGGCCCCATGACGATCCGGGTGCTTCTGGTCGACGACCAGCCGCTGCTGCGCACCGGCTTCCGGTTCATCCTGGAGGCCGAGCCCGACGTCACCGTGGTCGGCGAGGCCGGCGACGGCGCGATGGCGATGGAGCAGTCACGGGCGCTCCTCCCCGACGTCGTCCTGATGGACGTGCGGATGCCGGGGACGGACGGCATCGAGGCGACCCGGCGCATCGTCAGGGAGGCCGCGCCGAGCGCGCACGTCCCGAAGGTGCTCGTGCTGACCACGTTCGACCTCGACGAGTACATCGTGGAGGCCCTGCGCGCGGGGGCGAGCGGCTTCCTGCTGAAGGACGTGCCGCCGGACGACCTGGTGCAGGCGATCCGGGTGGTGGCGGCGGGTGACGCGATCGTGTCGCCCAGCGTGACGCGGCGGCTGCTGGACAGGTTCGCCGCGCGGCTGCCCTCGGCCCACCAGCCGGTCACGCCCGCGCGGCTCGACCGGCTCACCGATCGGGAGCTGGAGGTCCTGCGCCTGATCGCCAAGGGCATGTCCAACGCGGAGATCGCCGCACAGCTCGTGGTGAGCGAGACGACCGTCAAGACCCACGTGGGGAACGTGCTGACCAAGCTGGGGCTGCGCGACCGCGTCCAGGCCGTCGTGCTCGCGTACGAGACCGGGCTGATCATCCCCGGCGCGTTCTCCTGAGGCCCGCGCCGGCCTCCCCGGCCCGCGCCCGCCTCCGCTCCTGAGGGTCGGCGCCTCGCCGCCACGCGGCCCGCCGGCGTACTCCTGCAGGCGTAGGCCGGGCGCCGTCCTCCTGCCAGAGGCGCAGGCCGATGCGGTCCCGCAGACCGATGGCCGCAGGCACCCGCGCGGGTAGCGTTGAGATCGCAGAGGGGTCAGGGGCGCGGCCGTACGGCCGCACACCACGCCGGTACGGCTCCCGCGGACCGTCTGGGGGGATGACCTGCGGGAGCGGTACCGGCGGACCACCTGCCGGCGCGGCGTGGGGCCGCACCGGGGCGCTCCAACCGGCCGCTCCAACCGGCCGCTCTAAACGGCCGCGGGACCTTCCGCGCCGGGGGACGCCGAGGTGGCCGCCGCGACGCCCGAGGACCCGGCTCCGGCCGGAACGGGAGCGTTCTCGGGGAAGTGGCAGGCCACCTGGTGGCCGGCGGCCAGGAACGCCAGCGGCGGCTCGACCGTCCGGCAGATCTCCTGCGCCTTCCAGCACCTGGTGTGGAAGCGGCACGCGGGCGGCGGGTTGAGCGGGGACGGCACGTCTCCCTGGAGGCGGATGCGCTCCCGTTCGGTCCGCCGCTTGGGGTCGGGGACCGGTACGGCCGACAGCAGGGCGTTGGTGTACGGGTGCATCGGCGACTGGTACAGGTCCTTGCGGTCCGCCAGCTCGACGATCTTGCCGAGGTACATCACGGCGACCCGGTCGCTGATGTGCCGCACCACCGACAGGTCGTGCGCGATCACCACGTAGGTGAGGTCGAGCTCGCTCTGCAGGTCCTCCAGCAGGTTGACCACCTGCGCCTGGATGGACACGTCCAGCGCCGAGACCGGCTCGTCCGCGATGATCAGCTTCGGCTTCAGCGCCAGCGTGCGCGCGATGCCGATGCGCTGCCGCTGGCCGCCGGAGAACTCGTGCGGGTAGCGGTTGTAGTGCTCCGGGCTGAGACCGACCAGCTCCAGGATCTCCTGGACCGCCTTCTTGGTGCCCTGCTCGGTCTTGATCCCCTGGATGCGGAACGGCGCCCCGACGATCGCGCCGACCGTGTGGCGCGGGTTGAGCGAGCTGTACGGGTCCTGGAAGATCATCTGGACGTCGCGGCGGAGCGGGCGCAGACGGCCCTGCGACATGTGCGTGATGTCGTTGCCCTCGAAGACGATCTTGCCGTCGGTGGGCTCGATCAGCCGGGTGATCAGGCGCCCGGTCGTGGTCTTGCCGCAGCCCGACTCGCCGACCAGGCCGAGCGTCTCGCCCTTGTGCACGTCGAAGCTGACGCCGTCGACGGCCCTGACGGAGCCGACCTGCCGCTGGAGCAGGCCCTTGGTGACCGGGAAGTGCTTCTTCAGGCCCTGGATCGACAGCAGCGGCTCGCCGGCGCGCTCGCTTGGCTCGCTGCTCATGAGGCCTCCAGGTTCGGCTTGATCTCTTCGGTCCAGATGGCCCGCCTGGTCTCGCGCGGCAGATGGCAGCGCACCAGGTGCCCGCCCTCCGTCTCCAGCAGATCGGGCACCTCGGTCTGGGCCCGGCCCGCCGTACGGCCCTCGAAGGCGCAGCGCGGGTGGAAGGCACAGCCGGAGGGCACGTTGATCAGCGACGGCGGCGAGCCCTTGATCGGCAGCAGCCGCTCGGTGGGCTCCCGGTCCAGCCGCGGCATCGAGCCGAGCAGCCCCCAGGTGTACGGATGCTCGGGACGTTCGAAGATGTCCTCGGCCGATCCGTACTCGATGCACTTGCCGCCGTACATCACCAGGATGTCGTCGGACAGCTCGGCGACCACGCCGAGGTCGTGCGTGATGATGATCAGCGCGGCGTTGAAGTCGCGCTGCAGGTCGCGCATGAGGTCGAGGATCTGCGCCTGCACGGTCACGTCGAGCGCCGTGGTGGGCTCGTCGGCGATGAGCAGCTCGGGGTCGCAGCTCAACGCCATCGCGATCATGGCGCGCTGCCGCATGCCGCCGGAGAACTCGTGCGGATAGCTGTCCACGCGGCGGTCCGGCTGAGGGATGCCCACCCGGCCCAGCATGTCGATCGCGTGCTTGCGCGCGACCTTCTTGCTGACGTCGTTGTGGATCCGGTACGCCTCGATGATCTGCGAGCCGACCGTGTAGAACGGGTGCATCGCGGACAGCGGATCCTGGAAGATCATCGCCATCTTCTTGCCGCGCAGCTTCCGCACGTGCTCGGGGGACGCCCCGACGAGCTCCTCGCCGTCGAGCCAGATCTCACCGGAGATCTTCGCCCGGCCGCCCTTGTGGAGGCCGAGGATGCCGAGGCTGGTGACGCTCTTGCCCGAGCCCGACTCCCCGACGATGCCGAGGGTCTTGCCGCGCTCAAGGCCGAAGGACAGCCCGTCCACCGACCTGACGAGGCCGTCGTCGGTCGGGAAGTGGATACGAAGGTCGTTGAGTTCGAGGAAGCTCATCCCAGCCTCACCCTCGGGTCGACGACCGCGTACAGCACGTCCACGATCAGGTTGGCCATCACCACGAAGAACGCGGCGAAGATGGTCACGCCCATGACCTTGGGCAGGTCGTTGTTGGTGATCGCCTCGATGGCGTACTTGCCGAGGCCGGGCAGCGAGAACGCGGTCTCGGTGAGCACCGCGCCGCCGAGCAGGAGCCCGACGTCAAGGCCGAAGATCGTGAGGATCGGCGTGAGCGCGCCCCGCAGGCCGTGCTTGACCACCACGACCCGTTCTCGGACGCCCTTCGCCCGCGCCGTCCGGATGTAGTCCTCGTTCATCGTCTCCAGCATGCCCGCGCGGGTGAGCCGCGCGTAGCCGGCCGCGAAGAGCAGGGACAGGGTGATCCAGGGCAGCAGCAGGTAGTACGCCCACTGCGCCGGGTTCTCGGTGAAGGGCGTGTAGCTTCCTCCCGGAGCCGTCCAGCCGAGGCCGTAACTGAAGATCACCAGTGACATCAGGCCGGTCCAGAAGATGGGCAGGGACACGCCGGCGAGGGCGACGCCCATCGCCGACCGGTCGAAGACCGATCCTCTTCGGAGGGCGGACAGGACTCCCACGGCGACGCCCGCGATCAGCCAGATGACCGAGGCGCCGGCCGCGAGGGACAGCGTCACGGGGAGCCGTTCGAGCAGCTCCGGCCACACGGGCCGCCGGGTCAGGAAGGAGTAGCCGAAGCACGGGGGCGCGCAGTGCTCGACCACCGGGCCGTTGGTGTAGTCCTCCCCGGCGACGACTCCTTTGAGGAACCGGCCGTACTGGACCACCACCGGGTCGTTGAAGCCGAGCTTCTCGGCGATCCCCTTGACGGTCGCCTCGGTCGCCGTCCGGCCGACGTACCGGGTGGCGAGCGTTTCCGGTGTCGCCCCGGCGATCCTCGGCACCAGGAAGAAGATCGCGAACGTGACCATGCTGACGACGACCAGCATCAGCGTCGACGCGATCAGGCGCCTGATGATGAAAGTGACCACAGTGCCCGGCTCCGGCGCCCGGCCCCCGGGTGCCTCGTGGGCACCGGGGGCCGGACGCCTCCCGCCTTCACCTGCCTAACTTGATATTGGTTGCGCCCGAGTGGTTACTGGACCCCGAGGGCGACGTAGTCGTACATCTGCTGCGAGTCGCTGATGAAGACGTTGGTCAGGCCCTTGCCCCGCAGGAGCAGGGACTTGGCCCAGACGCCCGGCAGGATCACGGCCTCTTCCATGACCCGCTTGTCGATCTGGCCCCACAGCGCCTCGCGCTTGGCGGTGTCGGTCTCCATGTTGGCCTGGTCGATCAGCTTGTCCACGTCCGGGATGCGGACGCTGACGTTGGACGAGCCGCCGGTCTCCCGGATGACCCGGCTGTCGACCATCTGCTGGAGGAAGCCGTAGCCGTCGTTCCAGTCCGAGCCCCAGCCGTTGACGGCGAGACCGATCTTGTTCTTCTTCACGAACGGCGGGTTGCCGGCGAAGGAGGCGAAGTACTCACCCTGCGGGTACGGCTGGAGGGTCAGCTTGATCCCGACCCGGGCGAGCGACTGCTGCAGCGACTCGGCGGTCGCCTTCTCCTTGGGCCGCTCGGCGCGGTAGGCGATGTTCGTCTCGAAGCCGTTCGGCTGGCCGCAGGCGGCCAGGGCCGCCTTGGCCTTGGCGATGTCGCCCTTGCCGCCCTCGCTCGGGTACAGGTCGATCTTCTGGTGGCCCGGGATCGTCGGGGGCAGCAGGTTGGTGGCGATGTCGCCTCCGGAGAGCGGGCCTCCGTACGCGGTCTGGTAGCCGGTCAGGTCGGCGCCGTACATCACGGCCTTGCGGCAGTCGATGTTGTCGAACGGCGGGACCGTCGTCGGGATCGACGTGTACCACAGGCGCGACAGCGTCGGGTTGTCCGCCCGGGCCTTGAGGGCCGGGTCGGGCAGGACCTTGCTCAGCGACGCGGGCTGCAGGCCGGTGCCGGCCACGTCGACCTGGATGTCGCCGTTGATGAGACGGTTGTCGAGGTCGTTGGCCTCGACGTTCACCTGGACCTCGATCCGGTCCGGCAGCGCCGGGCGGTTCGGGTCGGTCGCCGGGTCCCAGTTCTCGTTGCGCACGAGGGCGAAGTTCTTACCCGCCGGCGCGTCGCCCTCGAACTTGTACGGGCCCGAGGAGACGACGTGGTCGCGGTACTTGGCGCCGGTGTCCTTGGCCTGCGGCACCGGGGCCGTCGGGGACATCTGGGCCAGGTAGTCGAAGCCGGCGAACGGCTGCTTGAGGTGGAAGACGATCGTCTTGTCGTCGGGCGTCTCGATCGCCGAGCTGACGTCGGCGCCCTTCGACTTGTACGGGCCCTTGTAGTCCTTGGGCCAGGCGAGCAGCTCGTTGAGGTACGTCGGGCCGTTCGGGTACGTCTCCTTGTCGAACGACCGCTCGACGCCGTACGCCACGTCCTTCGACGTGATCGGCGTGCCGTCCTCGAACTTCAGGCCGGACCTCAGCGTGTAGGTCCAGGTCTTGCCGTTGTCGCTCGGCTTGCCGAGGTCCTCGGCGAGGTCCGGGACGACCTTGTTGCCCTCGCCTCCGGGGGCGGTCTTGAAGACGGTCAGCGTCCGCCAGTAGAGGCGGCCGAAGTTCCACGCGTAGCCGTAGTACGTGTTGGCCGGGTCGAGCGAGTCCCAGTCACCCGAGTTGGCGAACTTGAGGGTGCCGCCCTTCTTGGTGGAGGGGTTGAAGATCTTGCCCCCGTTCGCCGCGTCGAACGCGTCCTGGGCCGCGGCGCCGGCGCCCTGCCCGGCGCTCTGCGAGGCCTGGCCGCCACCGCCGCCACCGCCGCCGCAGGCGGAAAGGCCCAGGGCCAGGGCGGCCACGGCCGCCGCGGCCAGTGTGGATTTCTTCTTCATCTACTGATGCACCCCTTGGTGTAGTGCTGGAGGGTTGGGGAACGACGCCGGAGGGTCAGCGCGCCCGCGGGTCGAACGCGTCACGCAGGCCGTCTCCGAACAGGTTGAACGCGAGCACGGTGATGAAGATCGCCAGCCCCGGGAAGAGGGCGAAGTGCGGCATCGTGTAGAAGCGCACCGCATCCGAGAGCATGCCGCCCCACGTCGGCGTCGGAGGCCTGATCCCCACACCGAGGAACGACAGCGCCGCCTCGAACAGGATGTTGCTGGGGATGAGGAGCGTGGAGTAGACGAGGATCGGCGCGATCAGGTTGGGCAGCAGCTCCCGGAAGACCACGTACAGGGGCCGGGCGCCCAGGCTGCGGGCCGCGTCGACGAACTCCCGCTCGCGCAGCGACAGCGTCTGTCCCCGGATGATCCGGCCGATGTAGGGCCAGTTGAAGAACCCGATCACGAAGATGAGCAGCCCGATCCGCAGCCCGTCGCCCTTGAAGCTGAGCTCGCTTTCGAACTGGCTCACCACGCCGACCAGCGCGATCGCGAACACCAGGAGCGGGAAGGCCAGGAACACGTCCATCGCGCGGCTGATCAGGGTGTCGACCCAGCCGCCGAAGTATCCGGCGACCACGCCGAGGACCGTGCCGATGATCACCGACACGACCGTGGCCAGGAACGCGATCAGCAGGGAGACCCAGGCGCCGGCGACGATCCGGCCGAAGATGTCCCGGCCGTTCACCGGCTCCAGCCCGAACGGGTGCTGCGCGCTCATCCCGCCGAAGGCGCCCTTGGGGGCGAGAGTGGACTGGTCGATGAGGTCCTGGTGGAAGGTGAGCGGGTCGAACCCGAGCGCCTTCGTGATGAAGGGCCCGACGATGGCCACGACGATGAGGAAGAGCACCACACAGGCGCCGGCCATGGCGACCTTGTCACGCTTGAGGCGCATCCAGGCGATCTGGCCGAGCGAGCGGCCCTGGATCGCCTTGGCGCCTCCCACCCCCTCCAGAACCGCCTCCGGAGCGGCCTCGGTTTGAGAGCCGCTGACGTCCATCGGCACGGTCATGGGGCCTCCTTGATCGGCTCCATGACCCGGGCGTGGTCCTGCGAGATGACCTTGCTTCGCGCGGTCATACGGTGTCGGCCCCCTGGGTCCCAGACGACATTGTTCAGGGGGCCGCCATTTTCGGCGGCGCCCCTGGAACGCACAATGTATGCGCTGAGCTGGGATGACTAGTCCCAGGGGCGTCGCTGTGGCTCAACTGTGATTTACGCGAAACTCATTCGTGTTGATCTTGAAAGATTTGTCGGAGTCTCGTTCCGGTTGTGTCCCGGATCTGTAACATTGCACTGACCGGTAACTTGGTCCCGGTATGTGGGATTTTTCAGCTGATCCCGCGGCGCTTCAGGATGTCCTCGATGTCGGAGAAATCGTCCGCGGCGGCAGGCTCCTTGGCCCGCTCGACGGGCCGTGGCGCGGGGTTGCCCCCGGCCGGCTTCGCGCCCTCCCGGCCCGGCCGCCTTCCGGTCGCCGCGCCTGCCACGCCCCCGGTGGCGGTCCCCCGCGCCGTCCCCGCCGTATCCGCGTCCCCCTGGGGGGCGCCGCCCTTGCGCGCCCGGGACAGGGCGCGGCCGCGCAGGGCGCCCGAGGCGAAGAAGAGCAGGACCGACAGGCCCGCCAGCACCACGCCGGCCCAGACCGCGGGGGACAGCACCAGCCCGGTGACGAAGCCGACGAGCGCCGCGCCGACGTTCCACAGGGTGCTCAGCGCCCCGGTGAGGTAGGCGGCGAGCGGGAGAAGCGACCATGCGGTGGCTCGCAGGCCGGCCGCGGCCCCCCTGCGCCGGAAGGCGAGATAGCTGAGCACGATGCCCACGCCGGTCAGCCCGCCGCATAGCGGCAGCCAGGCGATGTCGTTGAATGTCACGGCGGCCCCCTTGTGAACGGCGTACCTCCATCCTGGCACGCGGTCCGGCGGCCCGCCGGTTAATGATCTTGACTGGTTTCGATCAGTCGAAGAGCGAGCGGAGCAGGTGGATGTCCACGTCCACCAGCGACGGCATGACGAGCCTTCCCGGCGCCGGGGTGATCGGCACGACGCTCGGCACCGCCACGACGCGGCAGCCCGCCTCCGTCGCCGACGCCACGCCGTTCGGCGAGTCCTCCAGCACGACGCACCGGGCCGGGTCCACCGCCAGCAGGGACGCGGCGGTGAGGTACGGCTCGGGGTGGGGCTTGGTCCAGGTGACGTCGTCCGCGGTCACGATCACCTCGAAGTGCTCGCGGCTGATGGTCTTGAGCACCGCGTCGGCGATGACCCGCAGCGACGAGGTGACCAGCCCCGTGCGCACTCCCTCGTCGGTCAGGGCGCGCAGCAGCTCCAGGGCGCCCGGCATCGCCACGACGCCGGTGGACAGGCGGCTCTCCATCCCGTCGATGAGCCACTCCCCGACCACCTCCGGGGCGATGTCGGCCCCGGTCAGCGCCAGCATGTAGGCGACGGTCCGGTCCCATGAACCGCCGACGAGGCGCTCCTGGTGCTCCGGGCCCCACGACCCGCCCAGGCGCACCGCCACCTCGGCCTCGACCTCGAACCACACCTTCTCGGAGTCGACGAGCAGCCCGTCCATGTCGAAAAGAACAGCGTCCACGTGGCCCCTTCCCCCGGCGAGCGGACCCCCGATGAGGGGGGACTGACATCGTAGATGTCACCCGGGGTCGTACGGCTCGGCGGGAGCCGTGTAACGCTCCTCGATCAGCTCACGGATCCGGCGGCGGCCGTCCTGGGCGGAGTCCCGGCAGTCACGCTCCACCTCGGCGACCAGGTCCGCGAGTTCCTGGTCCTTCACGCACGTGGCGATCCAGGCGGAGTAGTCCCCGGCCCGCAGGTGGTGCAGCCACGTCTCCTCGTCCACGCCGTCGCCGATCCGGAGGAACAGGGTCAGGTTGTCCGCCGGCAGGTCGAGCCGCCCGCCGGGGCCGCGGAAGCGGAAGCTCTCCTCCTCCCCCAGACTGCCCGCGGCGTACTTGCGGCGGTGGCGGTGGCGCTCCCCCTCGGGCGGGGCCAGCACGGCGTGGACGGGCGGCCCCTCGGACGGCTGCCAGATCACCAGCTCACCGGTCGGCAGCGCGTCCCACTCGCCGCCGGGCGCCTCGACGCCCAGTGAGCGGGCCAGGCCGTCGAGCACCTGTCCGGGCCGGTCGCCGATGGCGATGACGCCGGTCAGGATCTTCCTGACCTCCTCGCTCACCGCCTCGGGATGCACGGTCACCATGAGCAGCGAGCCGGAGTCCGCGAGCCCCGACGCGTTCTCCAGCGCGAAGCCGGTGGGCATCAGGTGATGCGCCTCGTCGACGACCACCCAGTGCGGGGTCCCCTTGGCCGACCGCGACGCCGCGATCCTCGGCAGCAGGTCCTCGAAGAAGCCCGGCCGGTCGTCCAGCCGCACGCCCAGCAGGTTCACGACCACGCTCAGCCCGGGGTCGCCCAGCGCCTTGGCCACCTCCTCGACCACCGGGGCCCGCCGGGCGTCACCGAGCACCAGCGCGCCCTTCAGCCCGTCCGCGTAGTCGCCCTCGGGATCGATCAGGCAGAACTGGTATCCCGCCGTGCCGATCCGTTCCAGCAGCGCGCCGGTCACCGTCGACTTGCCGCTGTGGGACGGCCCGGCGATCAGCAGGCGCGTCCCGTAGGGCGACAGCCGCACCTCTTCCCCGTCACCGGCCCCATCACCGCTGTCACCGGCCCTGTCACCGGCGCTGTCACCGGCGCTGTCACCGGCCACCGAGCCGAGCAGGATGTGATGGCGGTCGAGCGGCACGCCGGACAGGTCGTCGTCGACGAGGCGCTCGACCAGCTCGGCGACCCCGCCGCCTTCGTCCTTCGACGTCACCAGGTCGCACCGTTCCTTGACCGCGGGCAGCGCGCCGGCGACCGCCACCGCGCACTCGCACATCGACAGGAACGCGTGGTCGTTCTCGGCGTCCCCGACGCCGACGATGCTGTGCGGGGACAGGCCGAGCTCCGCGGCGGCCTCGGCCAGCCCGGTCCCCTTGGTGACGCCGGCCGGCAGCACCATGACCGCACCCTTGTTGAAGATCACTTGGAGATCGAGCCCGAGCTCGCGTACGGCCTCCAAGGCCACGGTGTGGTGCGGCTCCACCGTCGCGACGATCACCTCGCCGGTCTCCAGCGGTTCGACGCCCTCCTCGCGGAGCCGTCGGGCGAAGTCCTCCGGCGGCGCCTGGGCGAGCGTGCGGGTCTCGCGCTCCGCCGGTCGATGGAGGACACCGCCGTTCTCCGCGACGACCACGTCGAACAGGTCGAGCCGGTCGAACGCGGCGGCCAGCTCCTCCAGCCGCCGCCCGGTGACGAGGATGAGCCGCCGCCCGGTCCGGCTGAGCCGTTCCAGGGCGGCGACGGTGTAGTCGTCCACCCGCCCGCCCGAGGCGAGCGTGCCGTCGAAGTCACATGCCAGGGCGTGAAAGCGCATGAGCGCCCGCTACCCCTTTGGGACCGCGCCCAGACGGCACAGTCCCTACACGTTGAAGTACTTGGCCTCGGGGTGGTGGGTGACCAGGGCGGACGTGGCCTGCTCGGGGTGGAGCTGGAACTCCTCCGAGAGGGTGACGCCGATGCGCGCGGGGTCGAGCAGCTCCATGACCTGAACCTGATCCTCCAGGTTCGGGCAGGCGGGGTACCCGAAGGAGTAGCGGCAGCCCGCGATGTTGACCTTGAGCATGTCGGTCAGCGACTCGTCGCCCCCGATGCCCAGCTCCGAGCGGACCCTGGCGTGCCAGTACTCCGCGAGCGCCTCGGTGAGCTGGACGGACAGGCCGTGCAGCTCCAGGTAGTCGCGGTAGGCGTCCTTGGCGAACAGCTCGGCCGCCGCCTCGCTGACCCGGTTGCCCATCGTGACGACCTGGAAGCCGACCACGTCGACCTCCCCCGACTCACGCGGCCGGAAGAAGTCGGCCAGGCACAGGTGCCGGTCGCGCCGCTGGCGGGGGAAGGTGAACCGGGTGCGCTCCTTGCCGGCGTCGTCGAGGATGATCAGGCTGTCGCCCTCGCTCACGCAGGGGAAGTAGCCGTAGACGACCGCCGCCTCCAGCAGGTTCTCCGTCTGCAGCCGGTCCAGCCACATGCGCAGCCGCGGCCGGCCCTCCTTCTCCACGAGCTCCTCGTACGACGGCCCGTCCCCGCCCCGGGAGGCCTTCAGGCCCCACTGGCCCATGAATGTCGCCCGCTCGTCGAGGTAGGCGGCGTAGTCGCCGAGCGGGATGCCCTTGACCACCCGGTCGCCGAGGAAGGGCGGGGTGGGCACCGGGACGTCGGTCGCGACGTCGGACCGGGCGGGCAGGTCCTCCACCGCCGTGCGCTCCAGGACGGCCCCCGTCTTCACGCGGCGCTCGCGCAGCGGCGGCAGGGTCGCGCCGTCCTCGCCGCGCTTGACGGCCATGAACGCGTCCATCAGCCGCAGGCCCTCGAAGGCGTCCCTGGCGTAGCGGACCTCGCCCTTGTAGAGGTCGGCCAGGTCCTGCTCGACGTACGCCCGGGTGAGGGCGGCGCCGCCGAGGAGCACCGGGTACTTGCCGGCGATGCCCCGGGAGTTCATCTCCTCGAGGTTCTCCTTCATGATGACCGTCGACTTCACCAGGAGCCCGGACATGCCGACCACGTCGGCGTTGTGCTCCTCGGCGGCCTCGAGGATCGTGGAGACCGGCTGCTTGATGCCGAGGTTCACCACGTCGTAGCCGTTGTTGGTCAAGATGATGTCGACCAGGTTCTTGCCGATGTCATGCACGTCGCCCTTGACGGTGGCCAGGACGATGCGCCCCTTCGTGCTCCCCTCGACCCGCTCCATGTGCGGCTCCAGGTAGGCCACGGCGGTCTTCATCACCTCGGCCGACTGCAGCACGAACGGCAGCTGCATCTGGCCCGAGCCGAACAGCTCGCCCACGGTCTTCATGCCGTCGAGGAGCACGTCGTTGATGATCTCCAGGGCGGGCCGCTGGGCCAGGGCCTCCTCGAGGTCGGCCTCCAGGCCCTTGCGCTCCCCGTCGACGATGCGCCGCTTGAGCCGCTCCCACAGCGGCAGCCCGGCGAGCTCGGCCGCCTTGTCGGCCTTCATCGAGGCCGCGTCGACGCCCTCGAACAGCTCCATGAACCGCTGCAGCGGGTCGTAGCCGTCGCGACGGCGGTCGTAGACCAGGTCGAGCGCGACCTGCCGCTGCTCGTCGGGGATCCGGGCCATCGGCAGGATCTTCGACGCGTGCACGATGGCCGAGTCGAGCCCGGCGTTGACGCACTCGTTCAGGAAGACGGAGTTGAGCACCATCCGAGCCGCCGGGTTGAGGCCGAACGACACGTTGGAAAGGCCCAGCGTCGTCTGCACCGCCGGGTAGCGGCGCTTCAGGTCGCGGATCGCCTGGATCGTCTCGATGCCGTCACGCCGCGTCTCCTCCTGGCCGGTGGAGACGGGGAAGGTGAGGCAGTCGACGATGATGTCCTCGACCTTCATCCCCCAGTTGTGGACCAGGTCCTCGATGAGCCGGGTGGCCACCCGGACCTTCCACTCGGCGGTGCGGGCCTGGCCCTCCTCGTCGATGGTGAGCGCGACCACGGCCGCACCGTGCTCCTTGACCAGCCGCATGACCTTGGTGAAGCGCGAGTCGGGCCCGTCGCCGTCCTCGTAGTTGACGGAGTTGACGACGGCGCGCCCGCCGAGCATCTCCAGGCCGGCCTCGATGACGGCGGGCTCGGTCGAGTCGATGACGATGGGCAGCGTCGAGGCGGTGGCGAAGCGGAAGGCCAGTTCCTTCATGTCGGCGACGCCGTCGCGGCCGACGTAGTCGACGCACAGGTCGAGCAGGTGGGCGCCGTCGCGGGCCTGCGCCCTGGCGATCTCGACGCACTCCTCGTAGTCGCCCTGGAGCATGGCCTCGCGGAACGCCTTGGAGCCGTTGGCGTTGGTCCGCTCGCCGATCGCCAGGTAGGAGGTGTCCTGGCGGAACGGCACGGCCTGGTAGAGCGAGGCCGCGCC
This sequence comes from Microbispora sp. NPDC049125, assembly GCF_040802045.1. Taxonomy (NCBI): domain Bacteria; kingdom Bacillati; phylum Actinomycetota; class Actinomycetes; order Streptosporangiales; family Streptosporangiaceae; genus Microbispora; species Microbispora sp. NPDC049125. The sequence goes on from NZ_JBEZDW010000009.1 coordinate 176,584, forward strand.
CGCCTCGGGGCGGGGGCGCCGCACGCCGCGCTCCCTGCCGCCGACGCGCTCGACGACCTGGCGCAGGTGCTCGGGGGTGGTGCCGCAGCAGCCGCCGACCAGCGCGAGCCCGTAGTCGCGGGTGAACGCCTCGTGCGCGTCGGCCAGCTCGCCGGGGCTGAGCGGGTAGTACGCCCCGTCCGAGGTGAGCTGCGGCAGCCCGGCGTTGGGCATGCAGGACAGCGGCACCCGCGCGTGCCGCGCGAGGTAGCGCAGGTGCTCGCTCATCTCGGTCGGGCCGGTGGCGCAGTTGAGGCCGATCAGGTCCACGCCCAGCGGCTCGATCGCGGTCAGCGCCGCGCCGATCTCGGAGCCCAGCAGCATCGCGCCGTTCGTCTCGATGGTGACCTGGGTGATGATCGGCACGTCCCGGCCGGCGGCCTCGACGGCCCGCTTGGCGCCGACGACGGCCGCCTTCACCTGGAGGAGGTCCTGGCACGTCTCGACGATCAGCGCGTCGGCCCCGCCGGCGATCAGGCCTGCCGCGTTGTCCCGGTAGGCGTCCCGCAGGGTCGCGTACGGCAGGTGTCCCAGGGTGGGCAGCTTGGTCCCCGGGCCCATGGAGCCGAGCACGAAGCGGGGGTGGTCGGGGGTGGACCAGTGGTCGGCCCGCCCGCGCGCCAGCCGCGCGCCCGCCTCGGACAGCTCGAAGATCCGGTCGGCGATGTCGTACTCGCCGAGCGCCGCCCGGTTCGCGTTGAAGGTGTTGGTCTCGACGCAGTCGACGCCCACTTCGAGATACGCGTCGTGGACGGCGCTCACGATGTCGGGACGGCTGACGTTGAGCACGTCGTTGCAGCCCTCATGCCCCTGGAAGTCGTCGAGCGTCGGGTCGTAGGACTGCAGCATCGTCCCCATGGCCCCGTCGGCGATCAGAACGCGATGGGACAACGCTTCTCGGAAGGACGGTCGGCTGGTCATGGAGCAAAGCTTAACGGCCCTTGCTCGAGGATGACTTGACCGCTGATCGAACAGGGGAACTCCTGTTCCAGACGGCGGGCCGGGGCACGCGCCCCTCGGTCGCGGCCCGCCGCGACCGGCCGAGGGAGCCGCGAAGGTGCCGCGAGGGTCCGCCCACCGAATAGTCTTGGAGTGAGCGATACTGCTGTGGGCCACTGAGGGAGGCGGCGTGTGATCGAGTTCGAAGGGCTCCCCGAGCTCGTCGACCCGGTGCTGATCGCCGCGTTCGAAGGGTGGAACGACGCGGGCGAGGCGTCCAGCGGCGTGCTCGCCCACCTCGATGCGGAGTGGAAGGCCACCCCCCTGGTCGAGCTGGACCCGGAGGACTACTACGACTTCCAGGTCACCCGGCCCATCGTGGAGATGGGCGACGGCTTGACCCGCTCCATCGTGTGGCCCACCACCCGGCTGCTGCTCGCCCGCCCGCCGGGCGCCAAGCGGGACGTCGTGCTGCTGCGCGGGATCGAGCCGAACATGCGGTGGCGGTCGTACTGCGCGGAGATCGTGGGGCTCTGCCACGACCTGGGCGTCGACCTCGCCATCCTGCTGGGCGCGCTGCTCAACGACTCGCCGCACACCCGGCCGGTGCCGATCGTCGGAGCGGTGAGCGACCCCGGCATGGCCCGCGCGCTGAACCTGGAGCTGACCAAGTACGAGGGCCCCACCGGCATCGTCGGCGTGCTGCAGCACGCCCTGGGCGGCGCCGGGGTGCAGGCCGTGTCGCTGTGGGCGTCGGTCCCCCACTACGTCGCGCAGCCGCCCAACCCCAAGGCCACGCTCGCGCTGCTGCGCCGCATCGAGGACATGCTCGACATCCCCATGCCGTACGGCGAGCTGGCCGAGGAGGCCCGCGCCTGGGAGCACGGGGTCGACGAGCTCGCGGCCCAGGACACCGAGGTCGCGGAGTACGTCAAGGAGCTGGAGGAGCGCAAGGACGCCGCCGAGCTCCCCGAGGCCAGCGGCGACGCCATCGCGGCCGAGTTCGAGCGCTACCTGCGCCGCCGCGACCGCGGCACCGACCGCTAGGACGCCTCCCGCACGGGTGCGGGCGCGGCCGGCAGCGGGCGCGGCTCGGCGAGTTCGTGGGCGGAGCGGGCCAGCCAGATCAGCGTCAGCGCGTCGGCGGCCACCGTGGCCGCTTCGTAGACGACTCCGGTGTCCACCAGCGGCAAGCCCACCAGTGCGGAGCCCGCCAGGGAGGCGGCGCCGTACCGGACCGTGGCCCGCCGCCAGCGCTCGTCCCGCCGCTGCGCCCGCAGGACGAGCAGAGTCCAGATCAGCGCCGCCAGGCCGCAGACCTGGAACAGCCAGTCGGCGTCGGGCCAGTCGAGCGCGTCGAGCACCTCGCCGGCGGCGGCGCCTCCGTAGGCCAGCGCACCGGTGGCCCGCACGCGGTCGGCGTGCCTCAGGTCGCCCGCCACCACCGGATGGAACAGCACCACGACCGCCAGCATCACCACGGCGTCGAGCACCCTCGTCCACCAGGGCCACGACGACATGAGGAAGTACAACAGCCAGGTCGCAGCCGACGCGTACAGTCCCCCCCGCAGCCGCCGCGCATCCCGGTCCGGCTCGGGCGGCGGGCCCGTCAGCGGCCCGCGCAGGCTCTGCCACAGCGCCCAGGCCCACAGCGCGCCGAACAGGATCAGGGCGAGCACGTTCGGCCACGTCCCCGCGACGCCCTCGTCCACCTCCATGAACAGCGTCAACCGCCACAACACGCCGAGGTCGCCGGTGGCCGACGCGATCACGGCGGCGACCATCACCGCGACGGCGTACGCGACGACGACGAGCAGGGCGGGAACGCCGAAACGGTGGCGACGGAGCATGCGGCACTTCCTGGGGAACGGGAGCGGGCAGCCCACTTTAGCGGCCGTCGCCGCGAATACGATCAAGCATCCCGATGGCCGCGCCTGATCCCGCGTCTCCCGCCGCCGGCCGTTCCGCCGTCGCTCACGCCCGTCGCCCGTCGGCCGGGGGCCGCCGCCGGCGGGGCGCGGCGTGCCGTCAGGCGGCGGGCGCGGGCTGGGAGCCGGACAGGCGCCGGGTGCGCCGGGGGGCCGCGGCCTCGTCGAACCGGGTCCACACGAGCTCGGCCACGTCGCCGTCCACCCCTATGGGGGCGCTCACCACGTCGGCGCCGCTGGTGACCAGCCGGTTGTGGAAGAAGCCGGGGGCGAGCAGGTAGGACGCGACGGCGACCCTGGGGGCGGGCCCCGACCGCACCCGCTTCATGGCCTCGGCCACGCCCGGGTCCCCGGCGGAGGCGAAGGCCGCCGTGACGGGCCGCGAGAGCCGTACGGACAGCAGGCGGGCGGCGGCCCGCACATCCTCCAGGGCGGCCGGGTCCGACGAGCCGGCCGCGCCGAGGATCACCGCGTCCCACGGCCGCAGCCCGGCGGCGGCGAGCCGCCGGGCCAGCACCGAGGTGAGCAGCCGGTGCGGCCCGAGCGGCCCCGCCATCAGGGCGTCGGGCCTGACCCGCGCCACCACGGCCGGCAGGTCGATGTGGACGTGGTATCCGCCGGCCAGCAGCAGCGGGACCACCACCACGGGCCCCGGCACCGCGGCCAGTACGTCGGCGAGCAGCGGCGAGCTGATCTCCAGGTAGCCGAGCTCGACCCGGCGGCCCGGCCGCGCCCGGCGCACCCGGTCGGCGAGGGACTCCATGACGCATTCCCACTCGCCGGTGCGTGCGCCGTGCGCCGCCAGCACCAGGGTCGGCGTCACCGGTCATCCCTCCCGCAGGCCAGGCGGTAGCCGCGCTTCACGACGGTCTCCACGATCCCGGACGGCCCGAGCGCCCGGCGCAACCGGGTGATCGCCATCTCGACCGCGTGCTCGGCGGAGTCCCGGGAGGGCCCTCCCGGCAGCACGACTCGCAGCTCGGAGCGCGCCACCACATGGCCGGGCCGCTCCGCGAGCCGCTTGAGAACGGCCATCGGGGCGGGCGGCAGGGGCTTCAGGTCGCCGTCGACCACGACGGCGTGCCCGCGGATCTCCAGCTCGTGGCCCCCCGCGACCAGCCGCGTGACGCTGCTGGCCGGCAGGTGGCGGGCGAGCGTCCGGGCGAGGGCGCCGAGCCGGGCCCGGTCGGGCTGGACCACCCGGACGCCCCGCGACGTGAGGGGGTTGGCGGTGACGGGCCCCACGCAGGCCGCCACGACCCGGGTGTCGAAGGCGGCCAGCAGCGCCTCCTCCAGCCCGTCGCCGCGTGCCGCGTTGAGCATGGCGAGGACGGCGGGCGCGCTGGTGAACGCGACCGCGTCGACCCCGCCGGAGACGGCCTGGCTGACCAGGCGCCGCAGCGGGGAGGTGTCACGGTAGGGCAGCCACCGGTAGACGGGGACCTCGATCACGTCGGCCCCCGCGTCCCTGAGCGCCGCGACGAAGCCGGTCAGCGGCTCGCCGTGGAGCTGCACGGCGATGCGGCGGCCGCGCAGGTCCTGGGCGAGCAGGTACTGCTTCACCTCCTCGCACGACTCGGTGGCCGGCGTCCAGGCGTCGACGAGCCCGGCGGCACGAACGGCCCCCCTGGCCTTCGGTCCGCGGGCGAGGAGCCGGGCGCCGCCCAGGTGCTCGTTCAGGTCGCCGGACAGGCCCCAGCCCTCGGCCGCGGCCATCCAGCCGCGGAACCCGACCCCGGTGGTGATCACCACGTCGTCGACGGGCGCCTCCAGGCAGGCTCGGGTGGCCGCGAGCAGCCCGGTGTCCTCGGCGAGCGGCACGATGCGGATCGCGGGGGCCCGGACCACCCGGGCCCCCCGCCGTTCCAGCAGGGCCGCCAGCTCCTCGCGGCGGCGCGTCGCGGTGACGCCGATCGTGAAGCCGGCGAGCGCGTCCGGCGCCGTCTCCAGGCTGACCAGGGGATCGTCCATAAGCGCGGTCATGCCACGCTCACCTCCACGGTTCCATCGGTGACGCGGACGGCGTAGGTCGGGACGGCGACGCCCGGATCGTCCACACACGCCCCCGTGGCGAGTGAGAAGACCTGTTTGTGCATGGGGGACGCCACGGTGGGCTCGCCGTTCCTGGTGCCGACTATGCCCCGGGACATGACGTACGCCCCGCTGTAGGGGTCCAGGTTGCCCAGCGCGTAGAGGGCGCCGTCGAAGGTGCGGAACAGCGCCACCTGTTCCGCGCCGACCAGCACCGCCGCTCCCCGTTCCGGGAGCAGGTCGGTGTAGGAGCAGACGGGGGTCCAGTGGAGCCGCCCGGCCGGGGCGGCCGTCTCGTTGAGAATGGTCATCTGCGTGCTGCCTCCAGGGGGATCAACACCGGCTTGATCTGGTCGCGTTCGGTCTCGAAGGTGATGGAGGGGTCGGGGACGCCGGGCGCGTTCACGAAGCTCACGAACCGGCGCAGCTTGTCGGGGTCCTCGATGGCGGTCCGCCACTCGTCCACGTAGGTGGTGACGTGCCGCCGCATCTGGGCGTCCAGGTCGGCGCAGATGCCCAGCGAGTCCTCGATGATCACGGAGCGGAGGTAGCCGAGCCCGCCTTCGAGGCTCTGCACCCAGGCCGACGTCCGCTGCAGCCGGTCGGCCGTGCGGATGTAGAACATCAGGAACCGGTCGATGGTCTGGATCAGCTCGTCGGTCGACAGGTCGGCGGCGAGCAGGTCGGCGTGGCGGGGGGTGAAGCCGCCGTTGCCGCCCACGTAGAGGTTCCAGCCCTGCTCGGTGGCGATGACGCCGAAGTCCTTCGAGCGGGCCTCGGCGCACTCCCTCGCGCAGCCGGAGACGGCGGACTTGAGCTTGTGCGGTGAGCGCAGGCCCCGGTAGCGCAGCTCCAGGGCGATGGCGAGGCCGACCGAGTCCTGCACGCCGTACCGGCACCAGGCGGATCCCACGCAGGACTTCACCGTCCGCAGCGCCTTGCCGTACGCGTGACCGGACTCGAACCCCGCGTCCACCAGCCGCCGCCAGATGTGCGGGAGCTGCTCGACGCGGGCGCCGAGCAGGTCGATGCGCTGACCGCCGGTGATCTTCGTGTAGAGGCCGAAGTCGCGGGCCACCTCACCGATCACGATGAGCTTGTCGGGGGTGATCTCCCCGCCGGGGATGCGCGGCACCACCGAGTAGGTGCCGTTCTTCTGGATGTTGGCGAGGAAGTGGTCGTTGGTGTCCTGAAGTGCGGCCTGCTCGCCGTCGAGGATGTGGCCGTGCCCGAGGGAGGCCAGGATGGAGGCCACCGCAGGCTTGCAGATGTCGCAGCCGCGCCCGGTCCCGTGCTCGGCGATGAGCTGGGAGAACGTGGTGATCCCCCGGACGAGGATGATGTCGTACAGCTCGGCCCTGCTGTGCGTGAAGTGCTCGCACAGCGCCTTGCCGACGTCGACCCCCGACTTGACGAGGATCTGCTTGAGCATCGGGACGCAGCTGCCGCACGTCGTCCCCGCGCGGGTGCAGGCCTTGATGCCCGCCACGTCGGTCAGGCCCTTGTCCGCGATGGCCGCCGAGATCTTGCCCTTGGTCACGTTGTTGCAGGAGCAGACCTGCGCGTCGTCGGGCAAGTCCACCGAGGACGTGCCGGCGCCGGAGAACAACAGGTCGCTGGGGGCGCCCGGCAGCGGCTTGCCGACGAACGGCCGCAGCGTGCTGTACGGCCCGGCGTCGCCGACGCAGACACCGCCGAGCAGGGTCTTGGCGTCGTCGCTGATGAACAGCCGCTTGTAGACCCCGGCCACCGGGTCCATGTAGGTGACGTCCAGCGCGCCGGACATCGCGCCGAACTGGGCGACCTCGACGCCGAGGAGCTTCAGCTTGGTGGACATGTCGGCGCCCTCGAAGGTGGCCGCGCCGCCGAGGATCCGGTCGCCCGCCACCTCCGCCTGGGTGAAGCACGGCCCGACGAGCCCGTAGACCATGCCGCCCGCGAGGGCGCACTCCCCCACGGCGTAGATGTGGGGGTCGGAGGTCCGCATGCCCTCGTCGACGACGATCCCGCCGCGCTCCCCGACTTCCAGCCCGCACTGGCGGGCCAGCTCGTCGCGCGGCCGGATGCCTGCGGAGAAGACCACGACCTGGGCGCCGATCGCGTCGCCGTCCGGCTTGACCAGGGCGGCCACCCGGCCGTCCGGCCCCGCCGCGATCGACGAGACCCCCGCGCTCGTGTGGATGGTCAGCCCGAGCGCCTCGACGTGGCCGCGCAGCACGGAGCCGCCGCCCTCGTCGACCTGCCGGGGCATCAGACGGTCGCCCATCTCGATGACGTGGGTCTCCAGGCCGAGCCCGCGCAGCGCGTCGGCCGCCTCCAGGCCGAGCAGGCCGCCGCCGATGACGACGCCGGCCCGGGCCTCCCGCGAGGCCTCCCTGATGGCGTCCAGGTCGTCGATGGTCCGGTACACGAAGCAGCCGGGCAGGTCCCTGCCGGGGACCGGCGGCACGAACGGCGCCGAGCCGGTGGCCAGCACGAGCACGTCGTACGGCTCGACGTGGCCGCCGTCGGTCGCGACCGTACGGTTCTCGCGGTCGATCCCGACGATCCGGCCGCCGAGCCGGACCACCACGCCGTCGGGCACGGGGTAGGTGAGGTCCTCCACGCTGACGCCCGCCAGGTAGGAGGTGAGCGCCACCCGGTCGTAGGCCGGGCGGGGCTCCTCCCCGAACACGGTGACGGTGCCGTCGAAGCCCCGGTCGGCGAGGGTCTCCACCAGGCGGTGGGCCGTCGGCCCGTGCCCCACAACGACGAGTCTCCTGGTCGTGCTCATGCGCTCACACCCTCCTGCTCGCACAGCCAGCCCACGATGCCCTCCACCGCGTCGCGGCAGCCGCCGCACCCGGTGGTGGCCCTCGTGGCGGCGGCCACAGCCTCCACGTCCCGCGCGCCGGACTCCCAGCACGCTCTGATCTGGCCCTTTGTCACGTTGTTGCACTGGCAGACCCGCGCCGAGTCCGGCATGCGGGTCGGGCTGTCGGCCACCGGCATCCCGCCGACCCCGGGGAACAGCAGCCCCGCCCGGTCGGAGGGAAGCGGCCCTCCCCTGTCGAACAGCTGGGTCAGCGTGCCGACGGCCGAGGTCTCGCCCAGCAGGATCGCGCCGACCAGCCGGCCGTCCCGGATGACGAGCTTGCGGTAGGTGCCGTTGTGCCGGTGGGAGAAGCGGACGATCTCCGCCTCGTCCTCCGTGAGGTGGGTCTCGCCCATCGCGGCCAGCTCCACGCTCCTCGCCTTGAGCCGGGTGACCAGGCGGGAGCCGCGGTACCTGGCCTCCTTGTCCGTCCCGGTGACCAGGTCGGCCACCACAGAGGCCTGCTCCCACGCCGGCGCCACCAGGCCGTAGACCCGGCCTGCGTGCTGGGCGCACTCCCCGATGGCGAAGATCGACGGGTCGTCGGTGCGCAGCTCGTCGTCGACGACGACCCCCCGGGCCACCTCCAGCCCCGCGTCTCGGGCCAGCCCGACGACGGGGCGCACACCGCAGGCGAGCACCACGAGGCCTGCGTCGACCAGCTCGCCCGTGGACAGCTCCACGTGCCGCTCGCGCACGGCGCTCAGGGTGACGCCGGTGCGGATGACGACCCCCAGCTCGCCGAGCGTCTGGCGCAGGATCAGCCCGGCCTCCTCGTCGAGCTGGCGCTCCATCAGGTGGCCGCCCAGGTGGAGCAGCGTCACCGGGACGCCCCGCCCGGCCAGGCCGCGCGCGGCCTCGATGCCGAGCAGCCCGCCTCCGACGACCACCGCGCTGCGGGCGTCTTGGGCCGCGTCCCGGATCCGCTCGCAGTCGTCGAGAGTCCGGAACGCCGTTGCCCGCTCCACGCCGGGCACGGGCGGCACCACCGGCTCGCTTCCCGTGGCGAGCACCAGCACGTCGTATGGCTCCCGCGTCCCGTCGGCGGCGATCACCGTCCGGCAGTCCCTGTCGATCGCCGTGACGGGGACGCCGAGGCGTGCCGTCACGCCGTGGTCGGCGTACCAGCGAGGGTCGAGCAGCCGGACCTGGTCCGGGCTCGACGTGCCGGCGACCACGTTCGACAGCAGCACCCGGTTGTACGGCTGCCACGCCTCGGCGCCGAAGACCGTGATCTGCACGTCCTTGTCGCGTGCGCGGACCTCGCTCACCAGGCGCGCGCCGGCCATCCCGTTCCCCACGACCACGAGCCTCACGCGACACGCTCCCCGGGGGTGCAGCGCTCGACGGCGGCCGCGCAGACCTTGAACTCCGGCATTCGCGAGACCGGGTCGAGCGCCGGGTTGGTCAGCGCGTTCACGCCCTCCCAGTGGAACGGCACGAACACGGTGTCGGTGCGGATCGCGGCGCTCAGCCGGGCGGCTCCCTCCACGGCGCCCCGGCGGGTGCGGACGCGGACCCGGTCGCCAGGGTCGATGCCCAACCGCTCGGCCAGCTCGGGGTGGAGCTCCACGAACACCTCGGGCGACGCCTGGACGAGAGCGCGGATCCGCCGCGTCTGCGCGCCCGACTGGTAGTGGGCGAGCACCCGCCCGGAGGTCAGGTAGAGGGGGAACTCCTCGTCGACGTCCTCAGCCGGCGGCCGGTGCTCGACGGGAACGAGCCGGGCCCGGCCGTCGGGGGTCGCGAAGCCGTCCAGAAAGGGCCGCGGCGTCCCGGGGTGCGGGGCGGCGTCCTCACCGGCCGAGGGGCAGGGCCAGAAGACCCCCGTCTCGGCGGCGATCCGCTCGTAGGTGATGCCGGAGTAGTCGGCGATGCCGCCCGCGGACGCCTCGCGCAGCTCGTCGAAGACCGTGCGCGGGTCCGGGGAGAACCGGTGCCCGTGGCCGAGCCGCTCGGCCAGGCCGGACAGGATGGCGAGGTCGGTGCGCGGGCCGGGCGGCGGCGCGGCGGCCTGACGGCGGAGCAGGACGCGTCCCTCCAGGTTCGTCATCGTGCCGGCCTCCTCCGCCCACTGGGTCGTGGGAAGCACGACGTCGGCCATGGCCGCGGTCTCCGACAGCACGAAGTCGGAGACCACGAGCAGGTCGGTGGAGGCCAGCCGGTCGCGGACGTGGCCGGCGCGGGGCGCCGACACCACGGGGTTGGAGCCGAACAGCAGCAGCGCCTTCGGCCCGGCCGGCGTGCCCAGCGCGTCGAGGAGCTCGTACGCGGACCGGCCCGGCCCCGGCAGGTCGGCGGGGTCGACGCCCCACACGCGGGCGACGTGGGCCCGCGCCGCCGGGTCGTCGATCTTGCGGTAGCCGGGGAGCTGGTCGGCCTTCTGCCCGTGCTCCCGGCCGCCCTGCCCGTTGCCCTGGCCGGTGACGCAGCCGTAGCCCGAGCCCTCCCGGCCGGGAAGGCCCAGGGTGAGCGCCAGGTTGATGAACGCGGTGACGGTGTCGGTGCCCTTGGAGTGCTGCTCGGCGCCCCGGCCGGTGAGGATCATCGCCCGGTCCGCGGTGCCGAGGATCCGCACGGCCTCACGCATCAGGGCGATCGGGACCCCGGTGACCCGCTCGACCCGCTCCGGCCACCAGGCCGACACGGACGTGCGAACCGCTTCGAAGCCGCTCGTGCGCTCCGCCAGGTAGCCGAGGTCGGCGTACCCGTCCGCGATCGCGAGATGCAGCAGGCCGAGCGCGAGCGCGAGGTCGGTGCCCGGGGTGACCTGCAGGTGGAGGTCGGCGAGCCGGGCCGTCTGGGTGAGCCGCGGGTCGATGACGACGAGCTTGCCGCCGCGGCCGCGCATCGCCGTCAGGTGGCGCACAAAAGGGGGCATGGTCTCCGCGACGTTGCCGCCGGCCAGGAGCACGGCGCCGGCCCTGCCGATGTCGGTGATGGGGAACGGCAGGCCCCGGTCCATCCCGAAGGCCCGGTTGGAGGCCGCCGCGGCCGAGGACATGCAGAACCGGCCGTTGTAGTCGATCTGGCTGGTCCGCAGCGCCACCCGGGCGAACTTGCCGAGCTGGTAGGCCTTCTCGTTGGTCAGCCCGCCGCCGCCGAAGACCGCGACGCCGTCGGGCCCGTGCTCGGCCTGGATCTCCAGGATCCGGCGGGCGACGAACGCCAGCGCCTCGTCCCAGCTCACCGGCCTGCCGTGCAGCAGCGGTGTGGTGAGCCGTTCCGGTGAGGCGAGCAGCTCAGCCGCCGTCCACCCCTTCTGGCACAGGCCGCCGGCGTTGGCCGGGATGTCCTCGCGCGGGCTGATCTCGCCGCCGGCCACGTACATGCCGCACTGCAGCGCGCAGTACGGGCAGTGGGTGGCCGAACCCACGGGGACCTGCGACATCACAGGACCGGGAGCGGACAGTGAGATCGGCATGGATCCGATGGTGCTTTCAGGCGGTTTCACAGCTGGGTCCCTTCTGTTACCGCTGTGCTACAAGCCGCCAACCGCGCTAACTTCCGCGGTAGCGGGATGTGAGAGACCCCGTCGTCTCGAAAGCTCACTAGTGCTGTCACCTGCGGTGAGGTGTACGGCCGAAAAGAGCGGGCGCCGGAGGCGCCCGCGACGTGGCGGATGCGGATCGCCGGGTCAGACCCGGGCGGCCGCGAGGCTGGAGGCGGAGCGCACGCCGGCCGTGCGCATGTAGCAGAACCAGGTGATCGCGAAGCAGGCGGCGTAGAAGGCGGCGAAGGCGGCGATCGCCGCGCCGGCGCCGCCGGTGGCCGCGATCGAGCTGCCGAAGCCTCGGTTGATGAAGAACCCTCCGAACGCGCCGATCGCGGAGATGAAGCCGATCGCCGCCGCGGCGTCCCGCTTGCCGGCCCGGACCGCCTCCTCGTACTCGGGGGTGCCGGCCTCCAGCCCCGCCACGGCCTTCGCCCGGAAGATCGCCGGAATCATGCGGTACGTGGAGCCGTTGCCGACGCCCGCCGTCCCGATCAGCAGCATGTACGACGCGAAGAACAGCACGAAGGCGTGGCCCGACAGCCCGCGCCAGACCAGGAGGACGGCGGCGATCATGGCGGCGAAGTTCCAGAACGTCACCGTGGCGCCGCCGAGACGGTCCGACAGCCAGCCGCCCACCGGGCGGATGAGGGAGCCGACCAGCGGGCCGAGGAAGGCGAGCGTGATCAGCGAGGCGTGCTCGGGGAACTGCGACTTGATCAGCAGCGGGAAGGCCGTGGAGTAGCCGATGAACGAGCCGAACGTGCCGATGTAGAGGATGGACATGATCCACGTCTGCGCGCGGCCCGCCGCCTTGGCCATCTGCCTGGGGTCGGCCTTCGCGGAGGAGAGGTTGTCCATGAAGAAGTAGGCGCCGGCGGCGGCGGCCAGGATGAACGGCACCCAGAACAGGCCCGCGGCGGCCAGCCCGAGCCCCCCGATGACCAGCGGCATGACCAGCTGCACGGAGCTGACGCCGATGTTGCCGCCAGCGGCGTTCAGGCCGAGAGCCGCCCCCTGCCTGCTCTGCGGGTAGAAGTAGGTGATGTTCGCCATGCTGGAGGCGAAGTTCCCGCCGCCGAAGCCCGCGGTCGCGGCGATGACGAGGAACGCCCAGAACGGCGTGTCCGGGTTGCTCACCGCCACCGCCAGCAGCGCCGCCGGGATGAGCAGCAGCAGCGCGCTCACGACCGTCCAGTTGCGCCCGCCGAACTTCGCGGGAGCGAACGTGTAGGGGATGCGCAGGGCGGAGCCCACGAGGTTGGGCAGCGAGACGATCCAGAAGAGCTGGTCGGTGGAGAACTTGTAGGCGCCCATTTTGACGGCCACGATGCTCCACACGGTCCACAGCGTGAACCCGAGGTGCTCGGCGAAGATCGAGAAGATCAGGTTGCGCCGGGCCACCCCCTTGCCGGAGCCCTCCCAGAACGCGGGGTCGTCCGGCCGCCACTCGCCGATCCAGCGCCCCTTCCCTGGGGTGGGCTGCGCCACCTCTGTCACCGTCATCGTTCCTCCTGCGTCGTCCGGGGGGTCGTCGGGTAGGCCGGGAGCCGCAACCGAAGCTAGGAGGACCGCGTTACGCACCTTGACAATCAGTGACGGTGCATCCGTTAAGTGTGCCGCACCCCTGAAACATGTCATCCACACGCATAACTGGCGCAACATGGATTTAACAAAGATTGACCGCCCGCAAAGTTGGGAATTCCCCCCGATGACCGTCGTCGCAGCGGGGAGCGTGCATGACCGTCCGCCAGATACGCATGTTCGGCGATCCCGTCCTCCGGGAGGCGGCCGCACCTGTCACCACGTTCGACCGTGAGCTTCGCGACCTGGTCCGGTCACTGACCGCGACCATGCGCGCGGGTGCGGGGCGGGCCGGGCTCGCCGCACCGCAGCTCGGCGTCCCCCTCCGGGTGATCGTCTACGACGTCGACGGGAGGGCCGGTCACATCGTCAATCCCCGGCTGGAGCGCTCTGGACGCACGGTCGTGGCCGACGAGGCGTGCCTGTCCGCGCCCGGCGTCTGGTGGCCCAGGGAGCGGTCGTTCTCCGCCGTCGCCCGCGGCAGGGACATGTACGGCAAGCCGGTCACGGTGCGTGCCATCGCCATGCTGGCGCGGGTGCTCCAGCACGAGGCGGACCATCTGGACGGCGTGCTGTTCATCGACGACCTGCCCGCCGAGGATCAGCGACGTTTTCTCGCCGCCATTCCCTGAGATACTCCGGCGGCTCACGATATTTCGGATATCACGGCCTTCTTACCGGGGCGAGTTATTCAGCGCCGGAGAATGTCCGGGACATATCGGCTCACATGTGACCGGTTTCCGGTCCGCAGGAATAGCCGCGACGGTGGCAGGGGATATCGATGCAGCCTCCCGCCGGACGCGTGCCCATGCACGCGCTCAATCGGGGAGTGCGCATGCCAGCGATCACACGCCGGGCGTTCCTGTGGGTGGGCACGGGTGCCGCCGGGGCGGTCCTGCTCGGGCCCGCGGCCCGGGCATCGTCCGCGGTCGAAGGCGGCGTCCCATCCGGCCCCCCATCCGGCCCCCCATCCGGCCCTCCGTCTGGCCCTCCGTCTGGCCCCGCAGCGCCACCGGACACCGCGTCGAGCACCGGACCGGACACGGCGCCGGGCACCGCATCCGGCACCGCATCCGGCACCGCGCCGGACGCCGCGTGGGACGCCGCGTGGGACGCGCCGGGCAGCGCGTGGGACGCGGAGCTCCCCCAGCCGGGCCCTTTCGGCGCCGATCAGGATGCGCAGACCGCGGCCCTCGCCCCCGAAGAGACCACCGGCAGGGCCGTCACACCGGCCCTGCGGCCCGCCGCGCGGCCCCCGGCACGCCCGCGGGTGTACACGCGCACCGACTGGGGGGCGGACCCGCCCAAGAGCAAGGCGCAGGTGCTCGACCGCGCCCCGGACCGGATCGTCATCCACCACACCGCGACGGGGAACACGGGCGGCACGAGCCGCGACGCCGCGTTCCGGCTGTCGCGCGCCATCCAGCGCTACCACATGCGGCACAACGGCTGGGAGGACATCGGCGAGCAGTTCACGGTCGGCCGCGGCGGCCACATCATGGAGGGCCGCAACCGCACGCTTCCCGCCATCGCCCAGGGCAGGCTCGTGCTTGGCGCGCAGGCGGCCGACCACAACGCGCACACACTGGGGATCGAGACCGAGGGGACGTACACGTCGGAGCTGCCCACCTCGGCCCAGCTGTCCTCCCTGACCGCGCTGCTGGCCTGGCTGTGCTCCACCTACTCGCTCGACCCCGAGACGGCGATCATCGGGCACCGCGACCTCAACGCCACGTCCTGCCCCGGCGACCGCCTCTACGGCTACCTGCCCCAGCTCCGCGCGAACGTCGCCCGCCGCCTGGGCCGGCGGCCCGCCCGGCTCGGCATGCCCTACCCAGGCGCCCTTGCCTTCCGGGGCCCGGACTCCGCGCGGCTCATGCCGCCGGACGCGGCTTCCGCCGCCGCGCCGCGAGCCGTGCGGGGACCACTGCCCGGTCCGTCCGGGCCGTACGACCACGGGCCCGCCGTCGGCCCCTTCGACCGCCTGCGGTGGGGCGTCCGCCTGTAGGGCCCGTGCAGCGGCGGGTCACGATTTGGCTACGGCGGTGCACTCCATGTGACCGGCGAACGTCCGCGTTGACAGCGGGCAGGGCCCTTGGTCAGATAGGTATAACGATCAGCGGCCGCCCGGGTTATGCTGCTCGTCCCCATGAAGCGGGCCTGCCGGGCGGCGGCTTCCGTTCATCCGATTCCGGCGGGGGTGAGGGCATCGATGGCCTTCAGTACGAAGATCGCGGCTGCGGCCGATTCGCGTGGTGCCACACCTGGGGAAAGATCGGGACGGTAGCCTCGGGTTTCCGCGGGGTTTCGGTCGGTCTGCCCGTCCGATGCCCACATCGCGGCGAAAGCCATTGTCGGATTCGTACGACGTCCTCGCAGCTACGCGGCACGCGACGTGCGACGTGCGGCGACGCCGAGCACCATCCCCCGGAGGATCCACACACCATGAACCCCGAGAGCACCAGATCTCTCCCCTTTTCACATCTGGGAACGCTTGCCGTAAAGCAGGGTGTTGACGGATTTATCCGCGTTTCGCCGCTGATGGCCATCACGCCGCGGGTGAGCATCGTGGTGCCCGCGCTCAACGAGGCCGAGAACCTGCCCCACGTGTTCGCGACCCTTCCCCGGTGGATCCACGAGGTGGTGCTCGTCGACGGGAACTCGACCGACGACACGGTCGAGGTGGCACGGCTCCTGCGGCCCAGCCTGCGGATCGTGCGGCAGCGCGGCAAGGGAAAGGGCGACGCCCTGGCCGAGGGCTTCGCCGCGTGCACCGGTGACATCATCGTGATGATCGACGCCGACGGCTCGACCGACGGGCGGGAGATCGTCCGGTTCGTCGGCGCCCTCGTCGCCGGCGCCGACTACGCCAAGGGATCCCGCTTCCTGAACGGCGGCGGCAGCGACGACATCACCGTCAGCAGACGCCTGGGCAACCTCGTGCTCAGCTCGCTGGTCAACCGCCTGTACGGCACCCGCTACACCGATCTCTGCTACGGCTACAACGCCTTCTGGGCCCGCCACCTCGACGCGCTCACCCCCGACTGCGCCGGCTTCGAGGTGGAGACGCTGATGAACATCCGCGCCGCCAAGGCGGGGCTGCGCATCCACGAGATCCCCAGCCATGAACGCAACCGCATCCACGGGGCGAGCAACCTGCGGGCCGTCCGCGACGGCTGGCGGGTGCTGAAGACGATTCTGCGCGAGCGCGCCGACCGGATGCCCGTGCCGGCCGGATCGTCCGCGACCATCTCTCCGGCGACCTCCCCCGCGACCTCTCCCGCCAACGGCTCCACGGCTCCTTCGCCGGCCGCCGACCAGGGGGCCGCCTGACAGTTCCGGCGGCCTCGCCCCGTCGAGGCTCCGGTTGCGGTCCGGCGGCGTGCCGCCGGACAATCACGTGAGTTCTGCCGCCCGCGCCGGCGCGGCCGGCCTGAGCAGTACAGGGGGTTTCGCTGTGTCTCGTCCGCATGCGGGTCCACGCCGTTCCGGGGTGGACGCGGCTCCGGGCCCTTCCCGGGCGGACGCGGCTCCGTGACCGAGACCATCCCCCGCACCCCGGCCGAGCCCGGGGCCGGCCCACCGGCCGGGCCGCAGGCGGAGGCGGGCGCGCGGCGCCGCCTCCCGGCGGGCCTGGGCGACCCCCTGTTCCGCAACGCCTACGCGCTGATGGTCAACGCCGGCGCCTCCGGCGTGCTCGGCCTGGTCTACTGGGTCCTCGCCGCCCGTCTGTACGACACGGCCGACGGCGGGCGCGCGATGGCGGTCATCGGGGCGATGCGGCTGCTGGCGGCCCTCACCTCGTTCGGCTTCGTGGGCACCCTGACCCGGTTCATCGCCGACACCGGGCGGTCCACCGGCAAGTTCATCGCGGGCGTCTACATCGTCTCGGCCGGCGCGGCGGCCGCGGCCACCGTCGTCTTCCTGCTGACGATCGACCACTGGGGCGACAACTACCGCGACCTCAGCGGGGCCGGCCCCGGGCTGCTGTTCATCGGCGCCGTGCTCACCTGGGTCGTGTTCACCCTGCAGGACGTCGCGCTCACCGGGTTGCGCAAGGCGACCTGGGTGCCGATCGAGAACATCACGTTCGGCATCGCCAAGATCGTGCTGCTGGTCGTGCTGGCGGAGACGCTCCCCGGGGACGGCATCACCGTCTCCTGGGTCGTCCCGGTGGCGGTCACGCTGCTGCCGGTCAACCTGCTCATCTTCCGCAAGCTGGTCCCCGAGCACAAGCGGGAGACCGAGGGCCGCAGGCCGCCGACCGTCCGCAAGCTGAGCCGGTTCCTCGCGGGCGACTACCTCGGCTCCACCTTCGTCCTCGCCATCACGTACCTGCTGCCCGTGATCGTGGGCGCGTACGTCGACGCGACGACGTACAACTACTACTACAGCGCCGGGATGCTGGGGGCGATCCTGGAGCTGCTCGCGATCACGATGGCCACATCGCTGACCGTCGAGGGCGCGTTCGACGCCGCCTCGCTCGCGGCGAACGGGCGGCGCGCGCTCGTGCGCACCTTCGTCATCCTCTGCCCGATCGTCTTGGGCACGGTGCTGCTGGCGCCGTACCTGATGGCGGCGTTCAGCCCCGGGCACGCCGAGCACGCGACGACGCTGCTGCGCCTCACCGCGATCGCCACGCTGCCGCGCGCGCTCGTCGAGCTCTACCTCGGCGTGCTGCGGGCCAAGAGCAGGCCGAGGCGGCTCGCGTACGTCCAGGGCGGCATGTGCACGGTGGCCTTCGCCGCGACCATGCTGCTGCTTCCCCGTCTCGGCATCAACGGCGTGGGCCTCGCCCTGCTGCTGGCGCAGCTCGCCACCGCCGTCGTGATCACCCCGCCGCTGCTGCGGACGCTGGTGGTCACGGGCGGCGGTGCCGCGGGGGCCCGGCCGTACTCCATCATGGACCTCGTGACGACGATCACCGACCGGGCGGCCTCGGCGTGGCGCAGGACGCGGGTGGTCCCCGCGATCCGGGCGGAGCGGGCCAGGAGGTGGCTGCTCCCCCTGCTGGCCGCCGAGGGGTTCGCGATCTACCTGCTGGCGCTGGTCGGCCCGCTGAGCTCGCTGACCGGCGTCGATCCCGAACGGATGAACGGCCTCGGCCTGATCTCGGTGATCCCGCGGGCATCGCTCGCCGGGCTCGCGCTGCTGATCGGCGCGTTCTTCGCCACGCTGGCCCAGCGCCGCTACCGGCCGGTGCTGCTGCTGCTGCAGCTGTTCGCCATCACGTTCTGCTTACACGGCGCGTCCGCGCTCGTCTCCGCCGAGCCCCGCTTCCCCACCGCGTGGCTGCACGTCGGGTTCATCGAGTACATCGCGCGGACCGGCGGCACGCTGCCGGGGCTCGACGCGCGGTTCAGCTGGCCGGGGTTCTTCGCGGTGTTCGCGTTCGTCAGCGGCGCCCTCGGCATGGAGAACTTCCGCGAGTTCGTCAACTGGGTGCCGGTCGTCTCCAACCTGCTCTACCTCGTGCCGCTGCTGCTGATCCTGCGCAGGATGCGGGCCGACCGGCGGGCCAAGTGGCTGGCTGCCGTGCTGTTCGTCACCATGCAGTGGATCGGCCAGGACTACTTCTCCCCCCAGGGCACCACCTACCTGTTCTACCTGCTGTTCCTGGCGATCCTGGTGACGTGGTTCGGCCGGCAGGAGTCCCGGCCGGAGCCGGACGAGCCGGCCGGGCTGCTGCGCCGCATCGGCCGCCACCTCGACGAGGCGGAGCCCGGTGAGTTCCTCTCCCGACCGGCCGACAAGGGCACCCGGATCGCGCTGTACGTGGTGCTGCTGATCCTTGGGGCCGCCACCACCGCCACCCACCAGATCACCCCGTTCATGATGGTGTCCGCGTCGCTGGGGCTGGTGCTGCTGCGCCGCTGCTCGCTGTCCACGCTCCCCTGGCTGATCGGCGGCTTCGCGGTCGCCTGGGTGAGCTACCTCGCCACGCCGTACTGGTACGGCCACCTCGGCGACATGATGGGCGGCATCGGCTCGCTGGTGGGCAACCTGACGGCCAACACGACCGGGCGGTTCGAGGCGGCCACGGGCGACCCGCTCCACCCGTACGTGCTCAAGGCGCGTCTCGGGTTCGCGGGGATCCTGGTGCTGATGGCCGGTCTCGGCATGGCCCGCAGGCTCCGCCGGAAGGTGATGGACCGCGTCGCGCTGGTGCTGACCGTCACGCCGGTGACCGCCATGGCCCTGCAGAGCTACGGCGGCGAGATGGGGCTGCGGGTCTACTTCTTCATGCTGCCGGGCGCGTGCATCCTGGCGGCGTACGCGTTCTTCCCGGAGTCGCCGGGCAGCCTGCGTGGCATGCGGCAGATCGTGGGCCGCCCGTCGCTGCTCGACCAGGTCCGCGCGAAGCTGCCGATGCCGGTCGCGTTCGTCGCCGTGCTGGCGCTCGCCGGCGGGTTCTTCGTCACCCGGTACGGCAACGAGCAGTTCGAGCGCGTCACGACCGGAGAGGCGCAGGCGCTCGACTACATCTACGCCAGGGACCGGCCGAGCGCCCGTGTGCTGCTGCTCGCGCCCGGGGACACCAAGCCCGGCACGGTCAGCTCGGACATCACCTACAGCGTCGTCCCCTGGCGTGAGAAGGACGTCGAGCGGGTGGAGTGGCTGGGCACGCCGCCGCCGGCGAACCCGGCCGACGTCGGGCCGATCGTGTCCGCGCTGCGCGGGCTCGGGCCCGGCTCGTTCCTGCTGACCATGCGCAGCCAGGACACGATGCTCGAGGTCACCGACCCGCTCGGCCAGGGCATCGCGGACGGCTGGGGGGATCGCATGCGCGCCTCGCTGTCCGCCTCCCCCGACCTGGTGACGCTGTTCGCCGACGGCGACGCGGCCGTCTACACACTGCGCCGCCAGCCGCCGGGATCGGTCCCTCCCTCGGGGGACTACACGCTCACGCCGCCGGGCTTCACCTCCTGGACGCCCGTCGGCCTGGCCGCCCTCGCCCTGTACGCCGGTCTGCTCGTCACGCTGGAGCTGATGAGCATCAACGGGACGATCACCGCGAGGCGCCGGCGCAGGCTGCTGCGCGTCACGGCGTTCGTCACGGTGGTGGCGATCGCCGTGGTGATCGAGCGGTTCGCGTCGCTGGGCCTGTGACGCCGCCCCGGCCCGTCTCCCCCGTGCACGGCCCGGCCCGCCGGCGGCGAGCCGGGACGCCGGCGGGCTCCGATTCCGTCGTGGCGGCGCTCAGGCGAGGACGGCCGGCTTGAGCACCTCCTCGCACCACTGCCGGAAGGTGGTGGGGGTGGTGGACCGCGGGGTGCGCGGCTCGGCGGTGTAGATGCCCTGGTCGACCGCGGCGGCCATGTCGACGATTCCCTGGGCCCATGCCTCGGTCACCCCATACTGGATCAGGGTGGCCTTGTACGCGTCGCCGGGGACCTGCTGGTAGCGGACCGGCCGCCGCAGCACCTCGGACATGATCTGTGCCATGTCGTTGTAGGACAGATCCTCGGGGCCGCGGATCGGCACGCTCTCCTGTCCGTGCCAGGAGTCGTCGAGCAGCAGATCGGCCGCGACGGCGGCGATGTCGCGGGTGGCGCAGACGGGCACCTTGCGATCCCCGGACATCGGCAGGGAGAACACGCCCTGGCTTTTGATGGACGCGGTGGCCCGGAGGATGTTCTCCATGAATCCCGGCGGGCAGAGCGACCGGTAGCTCACCCCCGTGCTCTCGATCAGCTCGTCCATGGCGAAGATCGCGGATATCTGCCCGGCGTTCTTGGCCGTCCCGCGCCCCAGGCTGGAGACGCCGACCACGCGCTTGACGCCATGGTCGCCGATCGCCTGGTACAGCGGCCGGACGAAGCCCAGGACGTGCTCCGGGACGCTCTCGGCGCGGGGGTTGGGAGGCACGAGCCAGAACACGGCGTCAGCGCCCGCGAGGGCCTCGCCGACGACGCCGGCGTCGTCCGTGGGCCCCTGCACGATCTCGACCTGCTCGCGCACCTGCGGGGAGAGGCGGGACGGGTCGCGGGCGATCACCCGGACCGGCTCCGGGCCGTCGAGGACGCGCTCAAGGACCTGGCGGCCGATCCGGCCGGTGGGAGTCGCAATCACGATCATGAAACTTCGGACCTCGCTCTGGTGGTAGCGGAAGCGGAATTACGCTTCCTGTTGGTGCTTGCGCACGTTACGGAATTAGGATTCCGATTGTCAAGCGGCGACCGAGACGTGTGAGCGATGACTGAGACCGAACGACCCATGCGCGCCGACGCGCGCCGCAACCGCGAGCGGATCATGGCCGCCGCCGGCGAGCTGTTCGCCCGGCAGGGGCGCGAAGCCCAGATGGAGGACATCGCGGCCCGCGCCGGCCTCGGCATGGGCACCCTCTACCGCCACTTCCCCAACAAGCAGGCGCTGCTCATCGCGATGGTGGGCGAGCGGTTCCGCGGCATGGCGGACCTCGCGCGCGCCGCCGAGCGGATCGCCGACCCCGGCGACGCCTTCGAGGCGATGCTGCGCGGCTACCTCGAGACCGCCGACGGCGACGCCGCCTTCCAACTGGCCCTGATGGGCTCGGACGACCTCGAATGGGAGCGCATCAGACAGCAGAAGGCCGACTTCTCCGCGGCCGTCACCCGCGTCATCGACCGCGCCGTCGCCTCCGGCCAGGTGCGCGCCGACCTCACCCTCGCCGACTTCACCGTCGTGGCCAGCGGTGTCATCTCCACCATGTACTTCAAGCCCGGCGGCAACTGCGACTGGCGGCGCCATCTCCAGCTCGTGCTCGACGGCATCCGCCGATAACGGCTCCCCGGGTTCCCTGTCTTACTGGCCGGGTCTTACTGGCCGGGCGCGCGGTCCATCCAGCGGACCTCGTACGGCTCCAGCGTGACGCCGTTGCCGTCCACGGTGACCGCCTGGGCGCCGCCGGTGGTGTTGACGACCACCACGCGGTCCTCCTGGGCGATCGCGCGGACCTGAGGCGCCGAAACCTTCACCGGCACGAGCGGGGTGCCTCGGGGGAACCAGCGGGCGAAGTCCTGCAGGAGGCGGAGTGTGGCGGTGGCGGTCCCGTCGGCGTTGGACACCAGGCACAGGGGGCAGCCGTCCCGCTTGTCCCGCGGCGCGTAGGTGTCCCAGTAGAGGACCGTGTCGGCGCCGCTGCCCGCGAGCTCCATGAGCGCGGTGGCGACGACGGCGACCCGGCGCTCCTCCGGCCACTGCAGCGCGGGGCACGAGCCGCCGGGGTCGATCGAGGCGCACGGCAACGGGTAGAACTCCGCCCACCATACGGGCAGCCCGGTCGTCTCCCTCAGCCACCGCGTCACCGCGCCGAACTTGGCGGCCGCGGCGAACTCGTCGGGACGCGTCGAGCCGTCGTGCGAGGCCGAGGCGCCGTCGACCACGACGAAGTCCGCCCCGCGCTTGTGCCGCGTCCAGTAGTCGACGGCCTTCAGGACCCGGCCGTCCACCGAGCCCCAGGGCCCGCTCACCTCCGACGCCTGCGAGGCCCCCTCGGCGTAGGTGTCGACGGGGATGTACGGCCCGCCCACCTGGATCTTGGGGTCCACGGCCTTGAGCGCGTCGTACACCCGGTTGTAGAGCTCGGTGTAGGCGACGGCGTTCCACTCGCTGTGCTGGGCGTCCCACAGGCCCTTGAACTCGTTCCACACCATGAACCGGCGCACGTGCGGGTACCGCCGGGCGACGGCCGCGGCGAGCCGGGCGAAGTCCTCGAAGTGCTCCTGGCGGGGCGCGGCCTCGATGAGGTTCCAGTCGGTCTTGCCCGCCTTGCCGCCCTTCATCCAGTCGGGGGCGCAGCACAGGGTGATGACGGGGGCGCCGCCGGTGTCGGCCATCAGCCGCACCCGGGCGTCGAGCGAGGCGAAGTCGAACTTCCCCGGCCTCGGCTCCGGATTGTCCGCGCCGAAGCCCATGATGTGCTGGTTCTGCACCAGGCTCTGGGCGGCGAGGGCCTGCCTGCCCGGCCCGGAGACCTCCGGAACGTCGTCGCTGGGGGTGTACTGCGTGTGGGTCAGGCCCCAGCGGGGCCAGCGGTCCGGCTCGGCCGGCGGCGTGACCGCGAGCGGCTGGACGGTCGCCGCGGCGTCCCGGCCGGGCGTGACGCCGGTCTTGGCGTCCCTGCGGAGGGCGACGACCGTGAGGATCGCCGCGACGGCACCGACGGCGAGCACCGCCAGGGCCACGCCCACCTGCCACTTGGGGGAACGGGGAGCACCCGCATGGCGTCCTCGGCGTCCTCCCACGCGGCAACGATATCGGGCACGGAGACCCTCTCGGGTCCGTTTGGGCCGTTTCCTGCCGGCCGTCGTGCGGCTTGGCGCACACGCGGTCCCAGGAGACGAGAGGATGTGCGGGTGCAGATATCGGTGATCCATCCCCGCGAGCTCGGCGAGCCGGAGCTGGCGCGGTGGCGCAAGTTCCAGGAGGCCGATCCCGAGCAGGACAACCCCTTCCTGTCCGCGGAGTTCGTCCAGACGGTCGCCGAGCTGCGGCCGTACGTCAGGGTGGCGGTCGTGGAGGACGGCTCGGGCATCGGCGGGTTCTTCCCGTTCGAACGGCACCGGCTCGGCATCGGCAGGCCGGTCGCGGCCGGCCTCACCGACCTCCAGGGCATGGTGTACGCCGCCGGGCTGGAGCTGGACGCCGCCCGGCTGCTGCGCGCGAGCCGCCTTTCGGCCTGGGAGTTCGACCATCTCCACGTCGGCCAGCCGATGTTCGCCCCCTACCACGGCAGCCGCCATCCGTCCCCCGTCATCGACCTCGACGAGGGGTACGACTCCTACCTCGCGGGCCTGCGCCGCCGCTCCCCCACCACCCACCGGATGACGCGGTACAAGCGCAACCGGCTGGGCCGGGAGGTCGGCGAGGTCCGCCACGTGGCCGAGTCGTCCGACACCGCCGCGCTGGGCGAGCTGCTGAGATGGAAGTCGGCGCAGTACCGGCGCACCGGCCGCGCCGACAGGTTCGCCCACCCGTGGATCGTCGAGCTGGTGGAGCGGCTGCACGCGCAGCGCACCGACCGGTTCGCCGGCAGCCTGTCTCTGCTGTACGCGGGCGACGAGGTGGTCGCCGGCCACTTCGGGCTGCGCACCGCGAGCCAGCTGTGCACGTGGTTCCCGGCGTACGACCCCCGGTTCGGCAAGTACTCCCCCGGGCTGCTGCAGCACCTCGGCATGGCGGAGGACTTCGCCGCGATGGGCCTGCGGTTCATCGACATGGGCCGCGGCGAGAAGGACTACAAGGAGAGCCTGAAGACCCGCGACCTGCAGGTGGCGGAGGGACGCGTGGCCCGCGCGACGCCCGGCGCGGCGGCGCACTGGCTGGTCCGCGTGCCGCCCCGGGCGCTGCGCAACACGGTCCTGGCCACGCCGTTCCTGCGCGACCAGGCCGACCGCGTGCTCAGGACGTACGCCCGGCTGACCAAGGGTGACCAGACGGGGTGACCAGAAGGGGTGACCAGAAGGGGTGACCAGAAGGGGTGACCGTCAGAAGGTGACGGGCAGCCGCCGGATCGCGTTGTTGAACGTCGACACCATCGGCTCCGGCGGCGCCGCGGTCCTGATGCCGGGAAGCCGGGTGAACAGCTCCCTGAGCAGCACCGTCAGCTCCCGCTTGGCGAGGTGGGCGCCGAGACAGTAGTGCGCGCCCGGCCCGCCGAAGCTGACGTGCGGGTTGGGCCCGCGCGTGATGTCGAAGACGTCGGGGTCGGTGAAGACGCTCTCGTCCCGGTTGGCCGAGTTGTAGAACATGACGGCCTTGTCCCCGGGAACGAGCCGCTGCCCGCGCAGCTCGTGCTCGGCGATGACGGTCCGCTGGAGCTGGGTGATCGGGGAGGCGTACCGCACGATCTCGTCGACCGCGCCCCCGATGTGCGCGTCGAAGTCGGACAACAGCAGCTCCCGCTGCTCGGGGTGCTCGCTCAGCAGCGCGACGGCGTGCGAGAGCGTGTGGCCGGGAGTGTCGATCCCGGCGACGACGAGCAGCAGGAAGAACGCCCCGAGCTCGGTGCCGGTGAGCCGCTCGCCGTCGACGTCGGCGTTGGCGAGGGCCGAGATGACGTCGTCGCTGGGCTGCCTGCGCCGCTCCCTGCCGAGCCGGATGACGAGGTTGCGCAGCCCGAACGTGGCGCGGGTGTTCTTCACCGCGAGGCGGAGCATCTCCTTGGGGTCGCTGCGGACGGCCTGGTACTCCACCGTGTCCCTGACCCAGCCCAGCACCTTCGGGCGGTCCTCCTCCGGGATGCCCATCAGGTCGCACACGACGTGGGTGGTGAAGGTCTGGGTGACCAGGTCGACGAAGTCTCCGGGCCCCGCCTGGGCCAGCTCCGCCACCACCGTCTCGGCCCGCCGCTGCATCTGGCCTTCCAGCCGCGCCATCATCCGGGGGGCGAAGGCCCGGGACACGATCCGGCGCAGCCGGGTGTGCTCGGGGGCGTCCATGTTCTCCAGCGAGTCGCCGTAGATGTACTTGACCCACCGGGGCGGCTCGGGGTTGCTCACCGCGGGGCTGTTGGCGAAGACCGCGGCGTTGCGGCTCGCCTCCACCACGTCGGCGTGCCGTACGAGTGCGTAGAAGCCCCTGCCCGAGCGGGCCAGGGGCACCTTGGGCTGGGCGAAGAACACGGGGCGCTCCTGACGGCGGAGCCACGCGAAGGCCTCGGCCCGCTCGGCGGCGGGCCGCTCCCAGAAGTCCAGCCTCGCGATGTCGAGATCGGCGATGACGGTCACGCCCATAGCGTCCCACAGGCCGCCGGCCGCGCATCACCGGAAACGGGCACGCGCTTGACCCTAGGATGGTGGTCCTCTCCGCCGCCCCCCGTGAACGACCGTGTGAAGGATCCCATGCAGATCACCGTCATCCGTCCCGGCGAGCTCGGCCCCGGTGAGGTCGCCGAGTGGCGGGCGATGCAGCAGGCCCAGCCGCATCTCGCCAGCCCCTTCCTCGCGCCCGAGTTCGCCGTCGCCGCCGGCGAGGTGCGGCGGGACGCCTACGTGGCGGTGATCTCCGACGGCGGCCGGACCATCGGGTTCTTCCCCTTCGAACGGCACCCGCTGCGGGTGGGCAAGCCGATCGCCGGATGGGTGTCGTTCGCCCAGGGGGTGGTGCACGCCCCCGGCGCCGAGCTCGACGCGGCGGCCCTGCTCAAGGGGGCCGGCCTGGACGTGTGGGAGTTCGAGTTCCTGGTGGGCGGCCAGCCGTGGTTCGCGCCGTTCGCCGTCCTGGAGGCGGAGTCGGTCCTGATCGACGTCTCCGGCGGGTACGACGCCTACTTCGAGCGGGTGAAGGCGGGCGCGCCCCGCACGGTGAAGACGGCCATGACGCGGATGCGCAAGCTCGGCCGGGAGATCGGGGAGCTGCGGGTGGAGCTCCACTCGGACAGCGTCGAGGAGCTGCGCCGGCTGATGGAGTGGAAGTCCGCGCAGTACCGCCGCATCGGGCGGCCGGACCGGTTCGCCCAGCCGTGGGTGGTGGAGCTGGTCGAGCGCCTGCACGCGACCCGTGCCCCCGGCTGCTCCGGCGCGCTCACGATGATGTACGCCGGCGACAAGCCGATCGCCGGGCACATCGGGCTGCGGTCGGACACGCTGCTGGCCGGGTGGTTCCCCGCCTACGACGCCGACTACTCCAAGTTCTCCCCCGGCCTGCTGCAGCACCTGCTCATGGCCAAGGTCGCCGCCGAGGACGGGATCCTGCTCATGGACTGGAGCACCAGCAAGGGCGACGACTACAAGCAGACGCTGCGTACGGGCGGCCACATGGTGGCGGAGGGCGCCGCCAGCCGCCGGTCGGCGGGAGCGGCGCTGCACTGGGCGAGGAACACCCCTGTCCGCCGGGTCCGCCAGATCATTCTCGACAGCCCACGGCTGCACGGGCTCGCCGACAGGGCCATGCGCCGCTACGGCGGCCTGCGCGGCGGTTCGGCCACCCCTCCTGACCAGCACTGATAAGCATGCTTTCCGCTTTGCCCATAACGCGGGAATTGCCGGCCACAGGTGACTTGTGAGGCTGGTGTGGCCGGCTCATGGGCTCATGGTGACGAAGTGCTTACGGTCACCCGTCCGGCTAGGGCGCTCGATTAGAATCTTGGTGTGCCTGCTATCTGGATGTACCACTCGATCGACCATTACACGTACGACCCGTATACCGTGACGGTCGATCCACGCAATTTCGAATCCCAGATCAAATGGCTCTACAAGCACGGCAGACGAGGCGTGTCCACCCGGGAGCTGCTGGCCGCCCGCGACCCCCGCGGCCTGGTCGCCCTGACGTTCGACGACGGCTACGCCGACTTCGCCGAGCACGCCCTTCCCGTGCTGCGGCGCTACGGCTTCACCGCGAGCCTCTACATCGTCTCGGGCCTGCTCGGCGAGTACAACAAGTGGGACGAGCCGGGGCCGCGCAAGCCCCTGCTCACCGCCGGGCAGCTGCGCGAGCTCAGCGACGAGGGCATGGAGATCGCCTCGCACGGGCTGACCCACGCCGCCCTCACCACGATGGACGACGAGACGCTGAAGCACGAGCTCACCGAGAGCCGGGCGATCCTGCGCGACATCACGGGCCAGGCCGCCGACGGCATCTGCTACCCCTACGGCTTCGCCGACGCCCGCGTGCTGGAGGCGGTGCGCGCCGCCGGATACGTCTACGGATGCGTGACCGTCGACTGGCACGCCCAGCCGGAGCCCTACGCCTACACCCGCTCCTGCGTCGGCGACGGCTACGGAGCCCTCCGGCTGAGTGTGGCGCCCGCCGAGAAGTGGCTGCGTACGCAGCTGCGGCGGGTGCGGCCCGTCCACGCGGCCGCGCCGGTGGCCGCGGTGCCGCCCCTGCTCGAAGGGCTCGGCCACATCGGCGACCACGTCCCGTTCTGACCTGCGGCGTCACATGCCGGCCGTGCCGGCCCCATCCCGGCCCCGTGCCGGCCGGCACGGGGCCGGGATGTCGCGCGGGTCCCCGCCGTGGCCGCTCCGCCGGACGGCCGGGCTAGCTGGTGGCGCCCACCGCGCCGAGGCGGCGCTCCACCCACCCGCGGGACACCGCACCCACGGCGACCGCACCCACGACGTACGACCGGATCTCCAGGGGGCTCGCCAGGAACGCCCGGCAGGCCCATCGGAGGGCGGCGCGCCGGGCGCCGTACATGCTCCAGGCCAGGCCGATCTGGCCGGCGAGCCGGGCGAAGCCCCTCCGCTCGGTGGAGAACTCGGGATGGCTGGCGAGCAGCCACTCGTTGGCGGAGGCGATCGTGGCCCACCGGCCGGAGAAATGGGACCGGCGGCCGTGGACGCGCACGCGCACCCCGACCTCGGGCACGTACACGATCGGCGCGTGACGGGCGGCGCGCAGCAGCATGTCGTAGTCCTCGGCGAAGCCCCCCGGGATCTCCTCGGAGAACAGGCCGATGGGGCCGAGCAGCCCCTCCCTGCGGACCAGGAACGAGTCGGTGCAGGCCTCCTTCACCCGCGACTCCAGCAGGTCGGCGTGCGCGATCTGCGGCTTGCGCCACAGGCAGGTGCTGGTCCGGTCGCCGTAGTCGGTCGCGGCGCCGCATGAGGCGAACAGCGCCCGCGGGCGCCCGGCGAGCGCCGCGACCTGGCTCGACAGCTTGCCCGGCAGCCAGACGTCGTCGTCGTCGCAGAACCCGACCAGCTCAGAGCCGGTGGCGAGAATGCCGGCGTTGCGGCTGGCCGACGAGCCCGGGCCGCGGTCGCCCCGCATCACGCGGACCTCCCGCGGATGAGGCGAGGCGTGGCGCACGCGCTCGCTCAAGGCCGGGTCGGGCTCGGCGCGGTCGTACACGACCATCACCGTGATCGGGCCGGGATAGTCCTGGCGGACGATGGAGTCGATGGCCTCCGCGAGTAAATCGGCGCGGTCGCCGCGCGTGCAGACAATCGCATCAACAGAAGGCATGTCGCTCATGAAAAAAATGCTAACCCATATTCCGGGCCATTCTCGGCGAATACCGTCCGCTCGCGGGTATGGTCTAAAGGTTTACCGCGATTCCGGGAACTTGCCTGGCGGCAGTGATAGAAACGCGTTACCCGAGGTTAGGGCGACATCCTCCGCACCGCCACCTTCCACCGATTCGCGCACCGTCGCCGGGCCGCGACGGGGAGTACGGAGCGGGCCGGCCCAGCGTGCTGAAGGTACTTCCCGTGCCGTTCGCGCGCCACGGCGGGAGACGGTTCAGGACATGACGGATTTCGCGGAGTTCCACAGGACCCCACGGTTGAGCCGGTCGGGGTAGGCGGCGAGGATCGCCTCGTACAGATCGGTGTGACTGCCGGCCTTCTCCACCGCGGCCGCGAACTCCTCGATGTAGCGGCGGGTCCTGCCGATGTCTTCTGGGCTGTCGGGGTCGCCGTCGCGCTTGTGGCCCGAGACGACGGCGCTGGGCTGGAGCCTCTCGATGACGTCCAGGGAGTGGAGCCACTCCTGCCCGCCGCCGCCCTTCGACTCGGCGAGGTAGAGGTGGACGTCTCCATACACGGCGTCGCCCGCCACGACCAGCCCGATGGACGGGACGTGCAGCGCGCTGGTGCCGTCGCCGTCGGTGTGGCCCAGCTCGATCGCGCGAAGCTGTTCCCCCTCCAGCTCGATGAGGCCGTCGCCGGCCAGCGGCCACGCGGCCACGTGCCGATCCGAGATCTGGCCGGGGAAGCGCGGGCTCCAGAATCCGTCGAACCAGCGCGGACCCCATTGGGCGCCCATGTGCGCCGCGACGCCCGGCGTGGCGACGACCGTGGCGTCAGGGAAGCGTTCGAGCACCGCGGGGGTGCCGAAGAAGTGGTCGCCGTGCGCGTGCGTGACGAAGATGGTGGTCACGTTCTTGCCGGTGGCCACCACCCAGTCGGCCAGGGCACGCGACTCGTCGATGGTCAGGAGCGGGTCCACCAGCACCGCGTCGTTCGCGCCGTAGATCAGAGTTGACGCGGTCGGCGACCACATCCGCCGCGCCTCACCGGGGGGCAGGTCGTCGGAGACCGCGATCTTCGACGGGGCGACGTACACGGAGTAGTCAAGCCTTGCCATGAGAGCACTCCCTTGATGGGTCGGTTCAGGATGCCGTCGCCTTAGCGCGACATAGGCATAATCGCTTTTGCCTCTGTCATCCTGCACGCGTCGGCGACCGGAGTCAAGTAGACTTTGCCTATGTCATGGATGGCGACGGAGAGGTTCGGGGCCCGGACGGCGCCGGGCGGGCTGGCGATCGTGCAGGAGCTGGTCAACACCCACGGCGTCCCCCGTTACGGTGCGGATCTGCTGGCCGGCCACGCCACCGCTCAGCAATGGCTGCGGGCGGCCGCCGGCCAGTGGGCGCAGGACCACGGACTGGAACCGCCGGAGCTCTCCCTGTCCGCGACGGACCTGGACGCGCTGCGCGAACTGCGGACCGTGGTGCGCGAGATGCTCGCGATCCCGCCGGACGAGCGGTCCACCGGCCCGTTCCACGCGACTGGCGCGCTGCCGCGCGCACAGGTGCGGCTCGTCTCCGACGAACGGGGGCGCGTGGCCATGGTCCCGGTGGGCACGGGTGCGAGCTGGCTGGCGTCGGCGGTCTGGTCGCAGATCCTTCTCGCCCAGCACGACGGCGCCTGGTCACACGTCAAGCTGTGCCGTGGACCCAGGTGCCGCACAGCCTTCTACGACGCCTCCCGCAACGGCAGCGCGGTCTGGCACAACGTACGCACCTGCGGAAACCTCGCGAACCTGCGCGCCTCACGCGCGCGCAGGAAGGACGCGAACCAGGACCCGCGGCAATCCCCATGAGGGCCGGCCGGACTTCGATCGCGTATGAGGCCGCCGGCCCAGACCCGCGCCAGGCAACAGCACCAAGCCACCGACGGCCGGCCCACCGCCCGACAGTCATCAGCCGAACGGCAACCTGAACGACCTAGGGGAATGGCGACCCCCAGCATGGTCGGCGGCTGTCAGACGCCCCTGGTCGACGAGGTCCGGTCAGCTTGATGGAGAACCCTCGCCCGTTTACTCCGGTTGCGCGAGTCCCAGTGACCTGATCAGGTCGATCATTTCAGCGTGGTAGAGCTTGGCGGGCTCGCGCGTCTGCGGGCCGAGGTGGCCATAGATCTCCAGGACGATCAGGCCCTGCATGCGACCCCACACACGGAGGGCCAGGGCGAGCGCCGCGGCCGGCAGGTCGGGAAAGGCATCCCGGACCGTGGCCACCAAGGTGGGGGCGAAATCGGACCATTGGTGATCGCTGCCGGCCTGCAGGGACTGGGCGTGTGACCAGGCGGCGGCGACCAGTCCGGTCAGCCCCAGGCACGCACGTTTGGCCGCTTCGGGAGCCGGTCCACTCTCCGGCGCCTGATATCCGGCGACCGGATCGCCGTAGATGAGGCGGAATCCCTGTGGGTTGGCCAGCGCCCACTCGCGTACGGCCTGCCCCCAGGCGAGGATCCGGTTGGCCGCGTCGTCCGGCCGGCAGGCGTCCCGGGCGGTCTCCACCTGGTCCATCAGTGAGGTGTAGACGTCGTTGATCAAGGTGGTGATCAACGCGTCACGGGTCTCGAAGTAGCTGTAGATCGCACTGCCGCTCATCCCCATCTCGCGGGCGATCGCACGCAGCGAGATGGCGTCCGCGCCGCCATCGGCCATGAGCTTGAGCGCGACGTTCTTGATCTCCGCGGTGGTCTGCGCCCTCAGTCGCGCCCGCCTCCCGGGTACCTGCTCGTCCACTCTTGACACCTTACACCGCTCGCGTAGAGTACACCGCGTTAAAGTTGAACGGTGCGCGGAAAACGAGCGCCGTACAGAAACGGGAGCGGGCGCTGATGGACGCTACGGCGGTGCTGTTCGACGAGTTGGGCGGGCCTGAGGTGCTGCGCCTCGAACACGTGCGCCTCGATGAGCCCGGCGAGGGCGAGGTGCGGGTGCGGGTCGACGCGATCGGGCTGAACCGTGCCGAGGCGCTCTTCCGCTCCGGCGGGTACTACTACCAGCCGGCTCTGCCCGCCTCACGAATCGGCACCGAGGCCGCAGGCGTGGTGGAAGCCGTCGGGCTGGGTGTCGAGGGGTTCGCCGTCGGGGACGCGGTCAGTGTTCTGGCCACCGGCATCCACATGTCCACCCATGGCGTTTATGGGGATCGGGTCAACGTTGCCGCCCGCAGCCTGCTACGGCGGCCGGACTCGGTGGACACGGTCACGGGTGCCGCCGTGTGGCTGTCCTATCTCACCGCCTACGGCGCGTTGGCCGAGGTGGGCCGGACGAACCCCGGCGATGAGGTGGTCATCACCGCCGCCTCCAGCAGCGTCGGCATGGCGGCCATCCAGATCGCCAACCACATCGGCGCCGTCCCCATCGCCGTCACCCGCACCGCCGCCAAGACCGATCGGCTGATGCGGGCGGGAGCCGCACACGTTCTGGCGATGGACGAAGACGACCTGGTCGAGCGTGTCGCGGGGCTCACCTCGAACCGTGGTGCCCGGTTGGTCTTCGACTCCGTGGGCGGCCCCGGCCTGGCCGACCTCGCCCGCGCCGTGGCCCGAGACGGCATGCTGATCGTCTACGGCTGGCTCGACCCGCGCCCCGCCCCGCTACCGATGAACTGGCCGCTCAACATATTCGGATTCGCCCTCAACGTCGTCACCGACGACCCAGCCGCTCTACGGCGCGGCGAAGCGTTCATCAACGCCGGCCTGCGCAGCGGCGTCCTGGCCCCGGTGATCGACGCCACCTTCGCCCTGGCCGACATCGCCGACGCCCACCGCCACATGGAGGCGAACGGCCAACTCGGCAAGATCGTCGTCACCGTCCCGCACTGACCAGCGGAGGAAACCCCATGAGCAGCACCCACGCCGAACTCGTGCACCGGCTGATCGACGCGATCAACGACACCGACCCGGTCGGCCGCCGCGCGACGATCCAGGAAATCTTCACCCCCGACTGCGCCTACACCGATCCCGACGACGCGGTCGAAGGCCATGACGCCCTCGACGCCTTGTTCGCCCGGCTCCAAAGTCAGGCACCACCAGGGTTCCGCTTCGATCTGGCGGCTCCGGTCAATGCCCACCACCAGCAGGCCCGCTTCGCCTGGAAATACGGTCCGCTGGACAGGCCCACACCGGTCGCCACCGGCTCCGATGTCATGACGTTCCGCGACGGGCGCATCCACCGCGTCTACGCCTTCTTCGACGACAGGTCGGCCTGACCGATCAGCCATCACCAAACCGGCGTCGTTCTCCCGAAGCTCAGCGACGCGGACACGAAGGCTCCTCAGCGGCATACCTCAGACGACACGCCGCCACCGTTACTCAGTCTCATCGACATCTCCGGTCCGGCAAGATCCCGAGTTCTCCGGCGGCCGAGGCGTCATCCGAGACGTTCTCCTGGCTGGGCGGGTTTCCGGCCTCGGACACGGCTTCTGCCGGACGGCCGCTCAGGAGCGGGATGTGCGTCAGCGTGCACCACAGGCGAATGCCGGCGAGGCCATGTTGGGCGCGGCACGAGCGAGATCGGGTGGCGCGCCGCACTCGATCAGGGCAGGTCGGTCAGTGTGGATCGCACCTCGGCGGC
The DNA here is from genome assembly GCF_040802045.1 of Microbispora sp. NPDC049125. Classification (NCBI taxonomy): domain Bacteria; kingdom Bacillati; phylum Actinomycetota; class Actinomycetes; order Streptosporangiales; family Streptosporangiaceae; genus Microbispora; species Microbispora sp. NPDC049125. Next base: position 209,975 of record NZ_JBEZDW010000009.1, read on the forward strand.
GAAAAACCGCGCCGGGTCGAACGGCATACCGGTGAAGTGCCCGGCCACCTCCAGACTGATCACCCCGTGCACCCGGGTCCAAAAGGTCAGCGATCGGCGCAACGTCTCATCAGGATCATGTGAGAAGGCGTCCTGCACAGGGGCGAAGATGCGGCGGGCCAGGTCGGTCGCCTCGGCCGGCGCGGTGTATCCGGGCACCGGTGTCCCGTACAGCAGGAGGTAGCGGTGCGGGTTGGCACGGGCCCACTCGCGGATCACCGTCCCGATGGCGGTCAGCCGGTCGTGCGGGGCGCCACCGGCGCCGGCCGCGGCCTCGACGCGGTGCGCCAGGTCGCGGTAGGCGGCCAGGATCAGCTCGGTCAGCAGGTCGTCGCGGCTGGCGAAGTACCGATACAGCGCCGGCGCGGTGACCCCCATCTGCTTGGCGATCGCCTTGAGCGACAGGCCGGACACGCCGGCCTCGGCCAGCTGGTTCCAGGCGTGCTCCTGCACTTCGGCCCGGATCTGCTGCCGGTAGCGCTCGCGCGGTCCCGTCGGCGCATTCACCGGCTGCCGCCTGGCCGTACGGGTCTCGTCCACCCATCCGCCCCTCTCCCTCGCATTGACGGCATCTTACCTTGGTTATATGGTGTAACTATCGCTACTGATTATCACTAAAAATCGAGGAGTCACCATGAACCGCTTCCCCGGCACGACCGCCACCCCCCAGCAGTCCGACGGGCACGGCGATGCCGGCCGGACAGAGCAGCACGAGCAGCTGATCCGCGCCTGGGTCCTGCTCTGGAACGGCGACTACACGCTGGCCGAGCGCATCATCTCCCCCGACGTCCGCGTCCGGGCCGCGCTGCTCGACGGCGGTGACGGCAGCGCCGTCAACGGCCCGGCCGGCATGGTCGACCTGATCGGCCAGATCCGGGGGGCCTTCCCCGACCTGCGCTTCAGCGTCGAGGTCGGTCCGATCATCGACGGTGACCACGCGGTCGTGCGGTGGGTCGCCAACGGCACCTACGGCGGGGGCTTCCCCGGCGCGACAGCGGCGCTCGGCACCGAGGTCCGCTTCACGGGCACCGACACGCTGCGTATCAAGCGCGGCCTGATCACCGACTACTGGCTCAACGCCGACACCCTGCTGCTCGTCACCCAGCTCGAGCTCGCAACCGTCTAGACCACAGCTGGGGCGTCTTCCGCCACCAAACGCCGATACTGCGCGAATTCTCCGCCCAGATACTGGAGCTGTAGTGAGTTTCGAAACTGCGCTGGAGACCCGCCGTGAACCTACGATCCTCGCCGACCGGACCGGTCGCTACCTGACTGTCCTTGCGGCGCTCATGACCGTCGCCGCTTCTGTCAATGGTGTCATGGTCATGATCGGCGCGTCCGATGACCGCATCTACGTGGAGGCCTGGCGCACATCGGCCTACCTGGTCTTCGCCGGCCTGTTCGTCGTCGTCGCCTTGGCACCACGTTCCCGGCCGGGCGTATGGGAGCTGATCATCGCCCAGAAGACCTCTCTCATCGCCTTCAGCGTGGTGATGAGCGATGTGCCCGAGGCCCGCCTTGCCGGCTGGGTCGACTTCGTTCTCCTGATAATCGTCGTGTCGGGCTACGTGCTATGCCGGGGCTGGTACAGCTGGAAGTCGAACGTGGCAGTGACGGTCAGCGCGTATATGGCCGACTCGGCCACATGACACTCTTGCGCGGCGAAACAAGGCAGCGGTCGTCGGCGTGACCCAGGCGGACACCGGGGTGGCGTGCGACCGCCCCGGAGACGATCCGCCCGCCCGGGAAGTTTCGGGAAGCGGTCAGGAGGAGGTGCGGGGGATCCAGCGGATCTCGTAGGGGGCGAGTTTCATGCGCTTGCCGTCCACGGTCGCGGCGACCGCGCTCGGCTCGGTGTTGACGACGACCGTCGTCTCGTCGCGGGCGAGCGCCCGGACCGAGGCGGGCGACACCTTGACGGCGACGGTCTTCACCCCGAGTGGGAACCAGCGGGCGAACCCCTGGAGGGCCTTGAGGAGGACCGTGGGCTGCCCGCCGCCACGCTGCCTGGGGCTGGTCCACAGGCACCCGGGCGGGCACTGCCCGCCCTCCTCCTGACGGTTCCAGTAGAGGACGGCGGCGGACTTCGTCCGGGTGAGCTCGATCATCGACACGGCCGCGACGGCGGCCCGCTTGGCGTCGGTCCAGCCGGAGTCGTCCGGCTCGGGATACCACTCGGCCCACCAGATCGGCAGGCCGATGTGCTTGTGCAGCCACTGGTTGACGGCGGCGAACTTCTCCTGCGCGCCGAAGTCGTCGGGGGTCATGCCCTGGTCGGTCTCGGCGGAGCCGTCGACCACCACGAAGTCGGCGCCCTTCTTGTGCTTGTCCCAGTACCTCAGGACGTCGAGCACCCGCTGGTCCACGTTGCCCCAGTCGCCCTTCAGCTCCGAGGGGGCGTCGAAGTCGGCCATCACCGGGTACGGCCCGCCGACCTGGATCTTCGGGTTGACCTTCTTCAGCGCCTTGTAGACCCGGTTGTACATGTCGGTGTAGCCCTCGTAGTCCCACCGGTGCCGGCCCTCGTCGAAGAAGCCCTTCAGCTCGTTCCAGACGATGAAGTGGGTGACGTACGGATAGCGCTCGGCGACCTTGGCGGCGAGGTCGGCGAAGTCCTGGTAGTGCTTGCGGGCCGGGGCCACCTCGATGTGGTTCCAGTTGGTGCGCCCCTCCCGGCCGCCCTTCATCCAGTCGGGCGCGCAGCACAGCGTGATCACCGGGAACCCGCCGGTCCTGCGGATGAGATCCATCCGGTCGTCGAGCGAGCCGAAGTCGTACTTCCCCGGGCTCGGCTCGGGGTTGAGCGCGCCGAAGCCCATGATGTGCTGGTTCTGCAGCAGGCGCTGCTCGCCGATGGCACGCTGGGCGGTGGCCAGCGCCTTCGGCTCGCCGTAGTCCGCGGTGTACTGCGTGTGGGTGAACCCGAAGACCGGCCAGCCGCGAGGGCCGCGCACGGGCGCCTCGGCCGTCGCCGCGGAGGCCTCGGACTGCGCGCTCGGGGACGCCGCGCCGGAGGAGGCCGCGCTCGGCGGGCGGGTGGCGCCGCTCGACGCGCCGCTCTCCGGGACGGAGCAGGCCATCATCACCAGACCGGCGGCCAGGACTCCGGCGGCGGTGCCGGCCAGCCGGCGCAATCGCACGCGAACCCTCTCCCTCTGTGTCGCCGCGGTCTCCCGCCTCCGGCCTCTCTGCCGAGGCCGGGCGCGATCAACGCTATAGCACGGTCAACGAAACCAGCGGACCTTGAGCGGAGGCTGTGGGAAGCTTGAAGATTCGCTGAAGGCCCCTGCCGGTCAGCGGGCAGGACAGCGGGCCGGTCAGCTGGCCGGACAGCGGACCGGCGGCGGGAACGTCCGGCGCGGCCGGGCCGATCAGCCCGCCCGGCCGGGCAGCGCCACACCGAGCAGGGCGTCGGCGACGTCGCGGACCAGCCCGGGCGCCTCCGTGTCATCGCCCTCGCCCGCCGCCCATGCGTCGATGAGCGCCAGCGCGCCGGGCGCGTCCAGGTCCTCGGCGAGGCGCTCACGCACCCCGGCCAGCAGCGCGGACGCGCCGGGACCGGAGGGCCGCTCCACCGCGGCCCTCCAGCGGGCCAGCCTCGCCTCGGCCTCCTGGAGCTGTTCCGGCGTCCACTCCCAGTCGGACCGGTAGTGGCGGGCGAGCAGCGCCAGCCGTACGGCCATGGGGTCGGCCGTCTCGCGCAGCCGGGAGACGAACACGAGGTTGCCCTTGGACTTCGACATCTTGGCCCCGTCGAGGGCGACCATGCCGGCGTGCACGTACGCCTTGGCGAACGGCCACTCCCCCGTGGCGACGTGGCCCTCGCAGGCCCCCATCTCGTGGTGGGGGAAGATCAGGTCCGAGCCGCCGCCGGCGACGTCGAAGCCCGAGCCGAGGTTGCGCAGGGCGATGGCCGTGCACTCGATGTGCCAGCCGGGCCGTCCGGGGCCGAACGGCGCGGGCCACGACGGCTCTCCCGGCCGCTCGGCGCGCCACAGCACCCAGTCGAGCGGATGGCGCTTGCCCTCACGCTGGGGATCGCCTCCGCGCTCGGCGAACAGGTCGAGCATGGTGTCCTCGGAGTAGCCGGAGACGGCGCCGAACTTGGGGGCGGCGGCGACCGAGAAGTAGACGTCGCCGTCCAGCCGGTAGGTGGCCCCGCGCTCGGTGAGCCTGCCGATCAGCTCGGCGATCTGCCCCACGACCTCGGTGACGCCGACGTACTCCCGGGGCGGCAGGATCCGCAGGGCCTCCATGTCGGAGCGGAACAGCTCGATCTCACGCCCGGCGAGGGCCCGCCAGTCGGTCCCGGTGGCCTTGGCCCGCTCCAGGAGCGGGTCGTCGACGTCGGTGGCGTTCTGCGTGTAGTGGACCTCGTGGCCGCCGTCCCGCCACACGCGGTTCACCAGGTCGAAGGCGAGGTAGGTGTTGGCGTGCCCGAGGTGCGTGGCGTCGTACGGCGTGATGCCGCAGACGTACATCCGCGCCGGTCCGGCGGGGGCGGTCTCGCGGAGCCCTCGGGCGGCGGTGTCGTACAGGCGGAGCGGAAGGCCCGAACCGGGCAGACGGGGGACGTTCGGAGCAGACCACGATCGCATGGTGTGAAGCCTATCCATGGCTCCGTGAGCTCCGGTCAGCCGGTGCCCACGCGATGCCAGGTGGCCGGGTCGTCCGGCTGGGGGCAGAAGTCGTAGCGCACGCCCTCCTCGGCCAGAGCGACCAGCGTGACCGACAGGCTCGCGAAGATCCGCCCGTCCTCCAGCCGCTGCCGGACGATCAGGGCACGGGGATCGTCCGCGGCGAGCCCCGCGCCGGACGCCAGGCCGAGCCACTCTCCCCAGAAACGTTCAGGGGAGCCCCCGCCCGTCCACCCCGGGCGCGCGGCGGCGGCGAACGCCGGCCGGAACCAGGCGGCGCGCGGATCGTCGTCGCCCCGCTCCCAGCCGCTGTTGACCAGCACGTGCACGCCCTCGGGGAGCTTGTCCTCGCTGAGCCGCTCGCCGTTCCAGCTCCACACCCGGACGCCGTCGAGCCCGGCCACCACCAGGTGGAACGGGTCGTAGCGGGGCAGGTCGAGGGGGGGCAGCTCTCCCGCCGCGGCGGCGAGCAGCGGCAGCTCACCACGGGAGCGGCGGATCTCGGGCGGCGCGAGGGCGCCCTGGCCGTTCAGCAGCGCGGCGACCTTGCGCGCGGCCGGATCGGCCGCCAGCCATGTGCCGCCCGCCTCCAGGTCACGGCCGCCGACCAGGCCGGGATGGCCGGGCCAGTGGCGGGCGGGAGACATCCACGGCCGCGTGACGAACTCGTCACGCACGCCCGCGAGCAGCACCGGGGCCGCCGCGTCCGGGGCCCAGCTCACGATGACCGTACACAAATGCGCGTTCCCTCCAACAGCGGTAGAGACCTCTGCAGAGTGCACAAAACCGGCGCCCTACGCAAGTGGCCCTAGATCGGCGGCCATGGGATGGGCGGCCAGTCCTCCGACGGATGGGGGTGGACGCCCGTCGCCAGCAGCCGCTTGACGCGCTCCCAGGTGGCCTCGACCTCGGCGGGGGTGAGCAGCTCGCGGAGCCTGCGGCCGAGCCGGCCGCGCTCGATCTCGCGTTCCAGCTTCGTCAGCACCGTGACCGCCTCGCGCGACAGGGACTTGCCGCGCCACTGCCACAGCACCGTGCGCAACTTGTCGTCCTCGGCGAAGCACACCCCGTGGTCGACCCCGTAGACGTGCCCGTCCGGCAGCGGCAGCAGGTGGCCGCCCTTGCGGTCGGCGTTGTTCACCACGGCGTCGAAGACGGCCATGCGGCGCAGGGCCGGGTTGCGGCTGCGCATGAGGGCCATCAGGTCGGTCTCCGGATCGGCGTCGATCCACAGCTGCACCATGCCCGGCCCGAAGGGGCCGTCGCGGTAGACCGTCGGGGGCACGATGCGCCAGCCGGTCGCCGCCGCCACCTCGTACGCCGCGACCTCCCGGGCGGCGAGCGTGCCGTCGGGGAAGTCCCACAGCGGGCGCTCCCCCCGCACCGGTTTGTACACGCAGGCCGCCATGTTCCTGCCGTCGCCGATGGAGCAGTACAGCGTCATGTTCGTGGCCTCGACCAGCCGCCCGGCCACGTCGAGGGTGCCCTCCCGGAGCAGGGACATGGCGGCCCCGTCGTCCAGCCCGGGCCCGTCCACGTCGCCGATGCTCGCCTCGCCCTCAGCCGTCATTCGGTCCCCTGCCCGCCTGTACGCCGCCGGTCCTGGTCTGTCTCCGCCTCACGCCGTCAGCCCTCCGGGATGGTGGCCGTTCAGGCGGACGCAGATGTGGCCCTCGGCATCCAGAGGGCGGCCGCACAGCGGACAGGGCGGCCGGCCGGCGGAGACGACCTTGAGGGCGCGCCGGCTGAACTCGCGGGCGGCGGCGGCGCTGATGCGGACCCGCAGCACGGCGGGCTCGGGACGGTCGCCGGCGAGCGGGTCGCCGTCGTCCTCGTCCTCCTCGTCGCCCTCGCCGGCTTCCTGCGCCTCGATGATCACCTGCGCCGTCTCCGGGTCCCACCCGAGCACTATGGTCCCGACCCGGAAGTCCTCGTCGATCGGGAGCTCCAGCGGGGCCTCGTCGGCGAGCTCTGCGGGGGCCATGGCGGGCACCGGGGCCCGGCCGCCGCTGCGCCGCAGCACCTCGTCGAGCAGCTCGTCGAGCAGTTCGTCGAGGCGGTCGGCCAAGACGGCCACCTGGAACTTCTCGAGAGCGACCGTCGTGACCCTGCCCTGGCCGCGCGCTTGCAGAAAGAAGGCTCGTGCGCCCGGTTGCCCCACGGCACCGGCCACGAACCTGTCAGGCGGATCGTAGTCGAAGACCGGCATAGCCCGACCTTATGTGGTCCCGGATCCGCCGCCGACGGCGGCGTCGCTCACGGTGGTTGTTTCTCCCCCGTCTTCTTGTTCCGGAACCCCGGCCGGGGGCACCAGATTGGCCACATCACCGCCCACGTCGTTGCTCCTGAGCAGGAAGGGACGCAGGGGGGTGTAGCGGATCACGGTGACGGACGCCGGGTCGGCGGCGATCCGCTGGAACTGGTCGAGGTGCAGCCCGAGCGCGTCGGCCACGATCGCCTTGATCACGTCGCCGTGACTGCAGACGAGGTAGGTCGCCTTCTCCCCCAGCCGCTCGTTCCACTCCCGTACGGCACGAACCGCCCGGCTCTGCACGTCCGCCAGGGCCTCGCCCCCGGGGAAGACGGCGGCGCTGGGATGGGCCTGGACGACCTGCCACAGAGGCTCCTTGGCGAGCTCCTTCAGGGGCCGGCCGGTCCACTCGCCGTAGCCGCACTCCCCGAAGCGGTCGTCCGTCTGCACCGAGACGGGGCGCCCGCCGGCGATGGCGGCCGCGGTCTCCTGGCACCGCTCCAGGGGGCTGGACACGATCGCGTCGAGCTCCAGCGGCGCGAGCCGCCCGGCCACCGCTCTGGCCTGTTCGAGGCCGCGCTCGTCGAGATGGACATCCGGCGTCCATCCGGCGAGGACGGGCCCGGTCATCGCCGTGAGACCGTGCCGTACGAGCAGGAGGGTCGTCATGAGGAGATCACGCCCAAGGCCAGCAGGGTGAGCAGGAAGGTCCCGGCGAAGACCCGGTAGACCACGAACACGATCGTCGAGTGCCGGGCCACGTAGCGCAGCAGCCAGGCGATCGAGGCGTACCCGACGACGAACGCGACGACGGTCGCGATCAGGGTCGGCACCAGTGGCACCCCGCCGCCCGTTCCGACGTCACGCAGCTCGAACAGCCCGGAGAGGATGACCGCCGGGATCGACAGCAGGAACGAGTAGCGGGCGGCGGCCTCCCGGGTGTAGCCCAGGAACATCGCGCCGGTCATCGTGGACCCCGAGCGGGAGGCACCCGGGATCAGTGGCAGCATCTGCCAGGCGCCGATGATCAGGCCGTCGCGCATGTTGAGGTCGGCGACCTCCTTCTTCTTCCTGCCCATCTGGTCGGCGGCGAGCAGGAGGAGGCCGAAGACGATCAGCATGCTCGCGTTGAGCCACAGGTTGCGGGCCGGGCCCTCGATCGCGTCCTTGAACAACAGGCCGGCGACGCCGATCGGGATCGTGCCGAGGCCGATGTACCAGCCCATCCTGGCGTCGAGATCGTCACGCAGCTCCGGCGTCCAGAGGCTGCGCAGCCATGTCCAGAAAATTCGTACGATGTCGCGCCAGAAGAAGAGCACCACCGCGAGCATGGTCCCGAGCTGGATCACCGCGGTGAACGCGGCGCCGGGGTCCTGCCATCCGGCGAGCTTGGGCACGATCAGCAGATGGGCGGAGCTGGAAATCGGCAGGAATTCGGTCAATCCCTGCACAATGCCCAGCACGATGGCCTGTAGTACGTCCATGGTGGCGACAGCCTATCGGCTAGTCTTACCGGACAATGGACCAGCGATTTGTCGGGCGCAGCGGTCTTTCGGTGTCCAGGATCGGGCTCGGAACGATGACCTGGGCCCGGGACACCTCGGCCGAGGAGGCGACGGCTCAGCTGACGGCGTTCGCCGAGGCCGGGGGCACGCTGATCGACACGGCCGACGTGTACGGCGGCGGCGACGCGGAGCGCCTGATCGGCCGGCTGATCCGCGACGTGGTCCCGCGCGCCGAGCTGGTGATCGCCACCAAGGCCGTGCTGACGTCCGAAGGCGGCAGGGACGCCTCCCGCCGCCACCTCATCCGCGCGCTCGACGCCTCCCTGGCCCGGCTCGGGCTGGACGAGGTCGACCTGTGGCAGCTCCACGCCTTCGACCCCCGGGTCCCGCTTGAGGAGTCGCTCGCCGCCGTCGACTTCGCCGTCTCCACGGGCCGTACGGCGTACGCCGGGGTGTGCGACTACACCGGCTGGCAGCTCGCTGCGGCGGCCGTGTGGCAGAGGTGCGGGGACGGCCGGGCCCCGATCGTCGCGGCCCAGGTGGAGTACTCCCTGCTCGCCCGCGACCCGGAGGTCGAGCTGCTGCCCGCAGCCGGGCACGTCGGAGCGGGCCTGCTCGCGTGGTCCCCGCTCGGGCGTGGGGTGCTGACCGGCAAGTACCGCACCGGGATCCCCGCCGACTCGCGGGCCGCCACCCCGCATTTCGCCGAGTTCGTCCAGCCGTACCTCGACGAGCGCTGCCGCAGGATCGTGGAGTCGGTGACCACGGCGGCGGAGGGCCTCGGCGTGTCGCCGCTGTCGGTCGCGCTTTCCTGGGTGCGCGACCGGCCGGGCGTGGCGTCGGCCATCGTGGGCGCGCGGACCCACGCGCAGCTCCTCGGCGTGCTCCAGGCGGAGAAGCTGACCCTGCCCTGGGAGATCCGCGAGGCGCTGGACGACGTCTCCGATCCTTGAGAACGAGAATCGGTCTCACGTATCACACATCGATACCGAACTGCAATGTTCTACTGCATAACCCCGCGCTCTGGCGAAGAGTGGCGGGTATGGCGAGGGGTGGAACGCAGCATGGCGGAAGGGGACACATGGGGATCGCACGGAACGCCTCCGCGATCTCTGCCGGGGCTCTCGCGCTCGCTCTCGGCGGAGGACTCCCCCTCGCCGCGGCGGCCCCGGCGCAGGCGTTCGACTGCGGTGGCGGCGGCGGGCTGGTGTCCGGCGTCACCGGAGCCGTCTGCTCGGTGGTGGACGGCGCGGCGAAGACGGTCGACGGCGCGACCGACGTGGTCGACCGGGCGACCGGCGGCGCGACCGGCAAGGTCACCGACACCGTGGACGACACCGTCAGCGGCGTGACCGGTACGGCCGGCTCCACCGTGAGCGGAGCGGGCAAGGCCGTGGACGGCGCCGTGAAGAAGACGACGGACGCCGTCGCCGGCACGGTGGACACGGTCGGCAAGACGGTCGGCAAGACGCTGAGCAAGGCATCCGGCCAGACGGGGAGCTCCTCGGGCGGCACCGACGCGGGGAACACCGTGGGCAGCACGGTGGGCAACGCGGTGGGCAACACGGTGAAGCACACGGTCAGCGCCGTGACGGGCGCTGTCGGGAGCCGTACGGCGAGCCCCGTCGCCTCTCCCGCGCAGAAGGTCACCGATGGCCTGGCGCGCACGATCGGGGAGACGTGCCTCCCTGTGGTGTCCGGCGGGGCCTGCGAGGACGCCGGATCCCGGCGGGCGGGCGAGGAGAAGCCGTCCCCGCCCAAGGTCTCCGTGACACCCGGGGGCGTTCTGCCCACCGACCCGTACCGGCCCGTCCTGCGGCCGCGCCTCGTCGGCTCCGGCCGGCCCGCGGAGCTTCGCGTCAACCCCGACAGGGACGCCGTCATCCCGCTGCTGTGGCCGGGTCAGAAGCTGCCGGACCTCGGCAGCCGGATGGTGGGCGCGCCCGTGCGGCCGAGCAACGCGTACGACGCGGCGGGCACGGCTCTGACGGCGGTGCTACTGCTGTCGGCGGTGCTGGCCACACGCGTGGTCTCGGCCAGGCGGGCCCGCACCGGCGGGCAGGACTCCATCCCCTTCGAAGGCGGCCTTCACCTGCCGGGCGGCTCAGGCCGCCACCGTCTCGCCTGACCGTCTGGCCTGACTGTCTCCCTGACCGGGCCGGCGCGGCCCCCCGCCGCGCCGGTCGCGGCCACCAAGGCGGCCGTACGGCTGGGGTCAGGTGCCCATGGCGTGGACGCCGCCGTCGACGTGGACGATTTCGCCGGTGGTCGCCGGGAACCAGTCGGACAGCAGGGCGACGCACGCCTTGGCGGCGGGCGTGGTGTCGGCGAGGTCCCAGCCGAGCGGCGCCTTGGCCGGCCAGCTCTCCTCGAACTCCTGGAATCCGGGGATGCTCTTGGCGGCCATCGTGCGCAGCGGCCCGGCCGCGACCAGGTTGACGCGGATGCCGTGCTTGCCGAGGTCGCGGGCCAGATAGCGGGAGCACGACTCCAGCCCGGCCTTGGCCACGCCCATCCAGTCGTAGACGGGCCACGCCTTGCTGGCGTCGAAGTCGAGGCCGACGACCGCCCCGCCTTCCTTCATCAGGGGCAGGCAGGCGACCGCGAGCGACTTGAACGAGAAGGTGGAGACGTGCACGGCCGTCGCGACGTCCTCCCAGCTCGTGTTGAGGAAGTTGCCGCCGAGGCAGGACTGCGGCGCGAAGCCGATGGAGTGCACGACGCCGTCGAGCCCGTCGAGGTGCGCGCCGACCCGGTCGGCGAGGGTGCCGAGCTGCTCGGCGTCCTGCACGTCCAGCTCGATCACCGGCGGCGGCTCCGGGAGCCGCTTGGCGATGCGCTCGACCAGGCTCATGCGGCCGAACCCGGTCAGCACGATCTGGGCGCCTTCCTCCTGGGCCAGCCGCGCCACGTTGTAGGCGATCGACGAGTCGGTGAGGACGCCCGTCACCAGCAGTCGCTTCCCGTCCAGCAAACCCATCTTGAGCTCCAGTCTCTCGTCCGTCCGGGGATGGATGGTCACCGGGCGCGGCTCAGTGTCCCATCCCGAGACCGCCGTCCACGGGGATGACCGCGCCCGTGATGTAGGAGGCTTCGTCGCTCGCCAGGAACCTGACGACCCGCGCGATCTCCTCCACCTTGGCCTGCCGCCCGAGCGGGATGCTCTTGCGGATGTTCTCCTGCTGGGCCTCCTCCAGGCCCGCCGTCATGTCGGTCTCCACGAACCCGGGCGCCACCACGTTGACCGTGATGCCGCGGGGACCGAGCTCGCGGGCGAGCGACCTGCCGAAGCCGACGAGGCCGGCCTTGGACGCGGCGTAGTTGGTCTGGCCGGCCGAGCCGAGCAGGCCGACGACGGAGGAGATGAGGATGATGCGGCCGCGCCTGAGCCGGAGCATGGGCCGCACGGCCCGCTTGGCGACGCGGTAGGCGCCGGTCAGGTTGGTGTCGATGACGTCGGTGAAGGCCTCCTCCTTCATCATCGGCAGCAGCGTGTCGCGGGTGATGCCCGCGTTGGCGATGACGACCTCCACCGGGCCGTGCTCGGCCTCGGCCTTCTCGAAGGCGGCGTCGATGTCGGCGGAGCTCGTCACGTCGCAGCGCACGCCGAACAACCCCTCGGGGGGCTCGCCCGACCTGTAGGTGACGGCGACCGCGTCTCCCGCGGCCGCGAGCTCGCGGGCGATCGCGAGGCCGATGCCGCGATTTCCGCCGGTGACGAGAACAGAACGAACCATGCGACCGACGCTATCGGCTACCAGGGGGTAGCCGTCTTGTCCGCAGGGCACAAGATCACAGGGTTAGGATCGTGGACATGCGCCAGATCGACTCCGACTTCGTCGCCCTGCCGCTGCGGCGGCTGGCCGACGCGGCCCTGCAGCGCGCCCGTGACCTGGGAGCCGAGCACGCCGCCTTCCGGCTGGAACGGGTACGCGGCGAGACGCTGCGACTGTTCGACGCGCGGCTCGAGGGCTCCATCGACGCCGACGACCTCGGCTTCGCCGTACGGGTGATCAAAGACGGGACGTGGGGCTTCGCCTCGGGGATCGAGCTGACGCCCGAGGCCGCGGCGCGGGCGGCCGAGGAGGCCGTGCGGGTGGCCGCGGTCAGCGCCCCCATCAACCGGGAGCCGGTCGAGCTGGCCCCCGAGCCGGTCCACGGCGACGTCACGTGGGTGTCGTCGTACGAGGTGGACCCCTTCGACGTGCCGCTCCCCGACAAGGTGTCGCTGCTGGCCGACTGGTCGTCCGGCCCGCTCGGCCGGGTCGACCACGTGTCGGCCTCGCTGATGCAGGTCAAGGAGCAGAAGTTCTACGCCGACACCGCGGGCACCGTGACCACCCAGCAGCGGGTGCGGGTCCACCCGTCGCTGACGGTGATGAAGGCCGAGGGCGAGCGGTTCGACGACATGCGCACGCTCGCGCCGCCGGTCGGCCGGGGGTACGAGTACCTGACGGGCACGGGGTGGGACTTCCCCGCCGAGCTGGCCGAGCTGCCCGAGCTGCTGGCCGAGAAGCTCAAGGCGCCGTCGGCCGACGCGGGGACCTACGACCTGGTGATCCACCCGTCGAACCTGTGGCTGACGATCCACGAGTCGGTCGGGCACGCCACCGAGCTTGACCGGGCGCTGGGCTACGAGGCGGCCTACGCCGGCACGTCGTTCGCCACCTTCGACCAGCTCGGAAGCCTGCACTACGGTTCGGCCGCCATGAACGTCGTCGGCGACCGCACGGCCGAGCACGGCCTGGCGACGATCGGCTGGGACGACGAGGGCGTCGCGGGCCAGTCGTTCGACATCGTCCGCGAGGGCACCCTGGTCGGCTACCAGCTCGACCGGCGGATGGCGCTGCTCAAGGGCCTGGGGCGGTCGAACGGCTGCGCGTTCGCCGACTCCCCCGGCCACGTGCCGATCCAGCGGATGGCCAACGTGTCGCTGCGGCCGGCCGACGGGGGTCCCTCGACCGAGGAGCTGATCTCCCGGGTGGAGCGGGGCGTCTACGTGATGGGCGACAAGAGCTGGTCGATCGACATGCAGAGATACAACTTCCAGTTCACCGGCCAGCGGTTCTACCGCATCGAGAACGGCCGGCTGGCCGGGCAGCTGCGCGACGTGGCCTACCAGGCGACGACCACCGACTTCTGGCGGTCGCTCGAAGCGGTCGGCGGCGCCGGGACGTACGTGCTGGGCGGCGCCTTCAACTGCGGGAAGGGCCAGCCGGGCCAGGTGGCGCCGGTCAGCCACGGCGCCCCGTCGGCCCTGTTCCGCGGCGTGCGGATCCTCAACACCGTCCAGGAGGGTGGCAAGTGAGCGTGCAGAGCACACCGCAGGAGACGGTGGAGCGGGCGCTGGCCCTCAGCGAGTCCGACGCGTGCGTCGTGATCGTGGACGAGGGCTCGACGGCCAACCTGCGCTTCGCGGGCAACACGCTGACGACCAACGGGGTGGCGCGCTCGTCGCGGCTCACTGTGATCTCCGTCGCCGGGCAGGGCGTGGGCGTGGTCTCGCGCTCCGCCGTACGGCCGGACGGACTCGCTGACGTGGTCGCGGCGGCGGACCGGGCTGCGCGGGAGGCCAGGCCGTCGGAGGACGCGCGCCCCCTCGTGGAGGCCGCCGCCTCCGCCGACTGGGACCGCCCGGTGGAGCCGACGTCGATCGAGGTCTTCGCGGGCTTCACGCCCGCGCTCGGCGAGTCGTTCGCCGCCGCCGAGGCGTCCGGCCGGCGGCTGTACGGCTTCGCCGAGCACATCCTGACCTCCACGTTCGTCGGGTCGTCGGCGGGGCTGCGGCTGCGCCACGACCAGCCGACCGGGCGCCTGGAGCTGAACGCCAAGTCGCCGGACATGGCGCGCTCGGCGTGGACCGGCGTGGCGACCCGCGACTTCACCGACGTCGATGTGGCCGCGCTCGACGCGACGCTCGCCGGCCGGCTGGAGTGGGCCAAGCGGCGGATCAGCCTGGAGGCCGGGCGGTACGAGACGCTGATCCCGCCGAGCGCGGTCTCCGACCTGCTCATCTACCTGTACTGGTCGGCGGGGGCCAGGGACGCGGCCGACGGGCGCACGGTCTTCTCGCGGCCCGGTGGCGGGACCCGGGTCGGTGAGCGGCTGTCGCCGGTCCCGCTGCGGGTGTACAGCGACCCCGCTCACCCCGGCATCGAGTGCGCGCCGTTCACGGTGGCGCACGCCTCCAGCCGGGAGCAGTCGGTCTTCGACAACGGCCTGCCCCTCGGCCCCACCGACTGGATCTCGGACGGCACGCTGGCCAACCTGCTGCAGACCCGGCACTCGGCGGAGCTGACCGGGCTGGCGGCCACTCCGGCGATCGACAACCTGATCATGACGGGCCCGGAAGGGGGCCGGTCGCTGGAGGAGATGATCGCCTCCACGGAGCGGGGCCTGCTGCTGACCTGCCTGTGGTACATCCGCGAGGTGGACCCCCAGACCCTGCTGCTCACCGGGCTCACCAGGGACGGGGTCTACCTCGTCGAGAACGGCGAGGTCGTCGGGGAGGTCAACAACTTCCGCTTCAACGAGTCGCCGGTGGACCTGCTCGGCCGCCTCAGCGAGGTCGGCGCGAGCGCGCAGACGCTTCCGCGGGAGTGGAACGACTACTTCACCCGGGCCGTCATGCCGCCCGTCCGGGTGCCCGACTTCAACATGTCGACGGTGAGCCAGGCGAGCTGACCGTCACATTCGCCCCCGCCCTGCCGCGCTCGCCCTGCCGCCTTGCCTTGCCTTGGGCCGCCTCCGGCGGGGGCGGGCTCTCAGGCGTCCTCCAGGCGGAAACCCACCTTCATCCCGACCTGGAAGTGGGCGACCTCCCCGTCCACGATGTGCCCTCTGACCTCGGTCACCTCGAACCAGTCGAGGTGCCGCAGGGTCTGCGCCGCCCGCCGGATGCCGTTGCGGATGGCCTGGTCGACATTCTCCTCCGAGGTGCCGACGATCTCGGTCACGCGGTACGTGCGATCGCTCATCTGTCCTCCTGATGGTCTTGCGCGTGATCGTATCGCCGTCCCGGGCGAGGCACCCGGAACGGGCGGGGTCTACCGTGGGAATCATGAGTCCATTGCGCAGATTCAGGCGGGAACGCGCGGCGGTCCACCAGGTGACGGACGCGCAACCGTCGCTGAGCGACGACATCAGGCGCAGGGAGCGGAGCTACCTCATCAAGATGGGCATCCGGCTCGTCTGCCTGATCCTGGCCGTGGCGCTGCCGGCGCCGTGGCCTGTGAAAGGCCTTCTCGTCGCCGGCGCCGTGCTTTTGCCGTACCTTGCCGTGATCGGGGCCAACCAGCGAGGTCACGAGCCTCCGGCGGCCACCGGCATGACCTTCTCCGACCAGAACGAGATCCCACGCCACCGACGCGAGATCGGGTCGTGACAAAGTCTTGACGCAACCCATGGGTTGGAGGTGTACAGTTTAGACCAAGCGCTCTGGTCCCCCGTCGGAGCGCTAGTGCCGGCGTTCCGGGCCCCCGTCGGAACGCCGATGAAGCGACGCCGGGTGGTTTGCCCCCGTAACCACCCGGCGTCGCCCTTTTCTCAGACTTCTTCGTTTCACCGGTCGCCGAGCGTCTCCGCCGTGGCCGTCGCCCAGTCCCCCGCCATCCGCGACAGGCGCTCCAGCGCGTCCGCGGGAGCGGTGCCCGCGCCCTGGGCCAGCCCCAGCAGGTACGCCGTCAGCGGGGCGGCGGGCCGGGCCACCCCGTGGGCGACGTCCCTGGTCAGATCGAGCACCGCGTCCCTGTCGACCCGCGCGGGGTCGATCCCCAGCTCCCGGCAGACCAGCGCGGTCCACTCCTCAAGCACGTTCATGCGCACTCCTCGCTCACTCGGTGATCACTCCCATCCTGCCCTCCGCGGAGCTCACCGGGCGCCGGAGGGGCCGGCCGAGCGGCGCGCCGCGCCGAGATCGGCCTCGGTGTCGCAGTCGAACCACGGCGGACGGCCTCCCTCTGGGGCGGGCAGACGCACGAGCACGGGCTCCAAAGGGGTGAGCAGCCCGTGCAGGGACCGGCCCCGGTACTGCCGCAACGCCCCCCGCAAAGTCTCGGTCCGCCACACGCCGGTCAGCCACTGCCGCCTGCCGCCGTCGTCCACGAGCACGGCGCCCGCGGCGCCGGCGGCCCGCGCGGCGCCGAACAGCGCCGAGACGTGGGAAGGCTCAAGGAACGGCAGGTCGGCGGCGAGCACGGCCACCCAGCCTGCGCTCACCTCGGCCAGCCCTGCGCGCAGCGCCGGGACCGGCCCCCCTCCGGGCGGGTCCTCCCGGGTGAAGACGGCGGAGAAGGCCGCCATGGGCCGGGGCGGGCCGACGACGACCAGTTCGCCGGCGTCGGGCACCGCGGCGGCGACGCGCTCGACCAGGGGCCGTCCCCCGACGAGCGCGCCGGGCTTGTCCGCGCCACCGAGCCGCTCGGCCCGTCCCCCCGCCAGGATGACCGCGTCGTACGGCACCGCCGTGCCGGGAGGCGCCGTGCCGCGCCCATCCACGCCGGGCCCATCCACGCCGGGCCTGTTCATGCCGCGCCCATCCACGCCGCGCCCATCCACGTCGGGCCTGTTCATGCCGGGCCTGTTCATGCCGGGCCTGTTCATGCCGGGCCTGTCAGCCGCCGATGGCCGACATGGGGCGGCCGGGCTGCAGGAAGCTCGGGTCGTCGATGCCGTGCCCGGCCTTCTTGACTCTGACCGCCGCGATCCACCGCGCCGCCAGCTCGTCGTCCGTCGCCCCCGACCGCAGGGCGGCGCGGAGGTCGGACTCCTCGGTCGCGAAGAGGCAGTTGCGCACCTGGCCGTCGGCGGTGAGCCGGACGCGGTCGCATGCCCCGCAGAAGGGGCGGGTCACCGAGCCGATCACGCCGACCCGGGCGGGACCACCGTCCACCAGGAAGAGCTCGGCGGGGGCGCTGCCCCGATCGCGGGGATCGTCCTCCACCAGGTCGAAGGAGTCCTTCAGCAGGCCGAGGATCTCGTCGGCGGTCACCATGTCGTCGCGGCGCCAGCCGTGCTGGGCGTCGAGCGGCATCTGCTCGATGAAGCGCAGCTCGTAGCCGTGGTCGAGGCAGAAGCGCAGCAACGTCGCCGCCTCGTGGTCGTTGATCCCCCGCATCAGCACGGCGTTGACCTTCACCGGGGCCAGCCCGGCTGCGACGGCGGCCTCCAGGCCGGCGAGGACGTCGCCCAGCCGGTCGCGGTGCGCGAGCCGTACGAAGACCTCGCGGTCGATCGTGTCGAGCGAGACGTTGACCCGGTCGAGCCCGGCCGCCGCCAGGGGGCCGGCGAGACGGGCCAGGCCGATCCCGTTGGTGGTCAGGGACACCTCCGGCCGGGGCCGCAACGCGGCCGTGGCGGCGACGATCTCGGTGAGCTCCCTGCGGAGCAGCGGCTCGCCACCGGTGTAGCGGACCTCGGTGACGCCGAGCCGTTCCACGCCGACCGTCACGAGGCGGACGACCTCCTCCGCCGTGAGCAACTCCGGCTTCGGCAGCCAGTCGAGGCCCTCAGGCGGCATGCAGTACGAGCACCGCAGGTTGCACCGATCGGTCAGCGACACCCGCAGATCGGTCGCGACCCGGCCGAACGAGTCAACCAGCACGAGATGCCCTCCATTGCCCGGAAGTCTCAAGCCTACGGCTTGCGGTCATCCGTTCGACAACTCCATTGTCACCCTCTCGATTCCGCGGGCTCACGGCACCTCGCCTCCGCGTGCGCGCCGATCAGCGTGGCGACGCCTGCGGAGTGAGCCGCCGGCTCTCGGGCAGGCGGTTGCACACCGCGAGGACCGCGGTGCCGAGCAGGGCGACCAGCGCGGTGGAGGCGGCCGCCGTTCCGGGCCCCGCCACCTCCATGACCACGCCTGCGAGAGCGGAGCCCAGGGCGGTCCCCGAGGTGAAGAGCGTGATGAGCCAGGCGAACGCCTCGGTGACCGTGCCGGCCGGGGCGAACGCGTCCACCATCGTGAAGGCGACCACCAAGAGGGGCGACAGGAAAAGGCCCGTCGCCAGGCAGATCGGCATCATGATCCAGACGGGGGCCGCCGAGGCCACCAGCAGGTACGTGACCGTCAGGCCGGCGCCGAAGAGCACGGCCTGCGCGGTGGGAGCCATCGGCCAGGCCCGGCGGCCGTGGACGACCGCGCCCACCAGCGCCCCGAGGGCGGACAGCGCCAGGAGGGTGCCCGCGCCGCCCGTCACCAGGTGCCGTTCGGCGTAGGCCACGGCGATGATGTTGAGGCCGCCGACGGCCGTCCCGGCTCCGGCCAGGCCGAGGAAGAGCAGCACCAGCGCCCGGCTGCGCAGCGGCCCCAGCCAGTCGCGCGGGCCCGGCTCGCCCCGCCACTCGCGGGAGGGGCGCGAGGTGGCCAGGGTCAGCACGCCGGCGAGGCACAGGAGCGCGGCGAGGACCAGCGCCACCTTGGGCGGGGCGACGGCCACCGCGCCGGCGACGATCAGCGGCCCGCCGATGAACACCAGCTCCTGCGCCGCCGCGTCCAGCGCGTACGCCTGCTGCAGGTTTCTCTGCCCGACCAGCACCGGCCACAGGGTCCGCAGGCAGGGCTCCAGCGGTGGCGTGGCCCCGCCGCAGATCACGGCGCCCGCCAGCACCGCCGCCCGGGACGACGGATCGACGACGATCAGCATCAGGCCGAGGCAGGACAGCACGGCGCTCACGACCAGCACGTACGTCTGGCCCCAGCGGTCCACCATCCTGCCGAGCAAGGGCCCGGCGAGGGCCCCGCTCACGGCGAGCACGGCCGTCGCCAGCCCGGCGAACCGGAAGTCCGTCCCCTGCTCGCGCAGTGTGAGCGTCATGGCCAGCGCGGTCATCGCGGTGGGCAGCCGTCCTACCAGGGATCCCCCGAGGGCGCGTACCACCGACGGCTTCCGAAGCAGGCCGAAATAGGGCACGGATGACACTCCACTGGCTCGAAGGCGGCTTCCCCAGGCGGCCGGCGCCGTGTCACGGTCCCACCGCCGGGACGACCGGAGCGGCGGCGCCCGCCGGCCCCCAGCCTAGACGCCATCTTTACCGGCGCTTTACCGGGCTTCGACCGGAAGCCGAGGCGCGCCACAGAGGGAGCCTTGGACCGTACGGAGTTGGGCTGCCGCCTTGGCGGATGCTATGTCGAGAGTGGACGTCGTTGTGTGGCACCTCTACGCCAGCTGGTCCATCGGTCCAACGGGTCGATTGCTCGACTGGTCGACTGGTTCGGATCGTTTTCGCCGCGCCGGGAAGGCTTGCGCCTTGTTCTCGTTCATCGTGTGGACGGGCAGCCCGGATGGCGGGGCGGGTCGATGACCCATCGGGGATGCCGTCGGGACCCATCGGGGATGCCGTCGGTGACGTTTGGGTGGGGTTCATCGTTTGTGGAGGTGGCGTTTGGGGTGGTGGAGGAGGGTCCAGGTGCCGTCGGGGTTGCGGTGGGTGGTGTAGCGGTGGGGGTGGTGGAATTTGTCGCGGTTGTGGTGGGTGCAGGCGGGGGCGAGGAGGTCGAGGTCGGTGGTGCCGTTGTCGATCCAGCCGTGGACGTGGTCGACTTCGGTCATGTCGGCGGGGATGGGGCAGCCTTGGCAGTAGCAGGTGGTGTAGCGGGCGAGCAGGGCGCGTCGTTGGGCGGGGGTGGCCAGGCGTGTGGTGCGGCCCATGTCGAGGACTTGTCCTTGGTTGTTGATGACCAGGCGGGTCAGCCGTGAGGTGCGGGCCAGGCGGTGGATGTCGCTGATCGGCAGCAGGTGCCCGGTGGCGATCAGCAACCCGGGAGCAAGCCGATCGGGAGCATGCCCACACGTACGACACGCATCCGCAGACGCTTTGGTTTCCGCTTGGGTGCCCCGGTCTGCGCGTCCCCCGCTGCCCACACCGATGCCCGCAGAGGCTCCGGTACCCGCATGCGCATCGGTACCCGCACGCGCGCCAGCACCCGCACGCGCGTCGGTGCCCGCATGCGCGTCCCGGTCCGCGTGTTTTCCGCTTCCCACACCCGTGCCCGTGTCTGTGCGCGGGCCGGTGTGCGTGCTGGCGCCCACGTCGATGCTGCTGCCCGCGCGTGTGCCTGTGTCCGGTTGTGGGTGATCGTGCCCGGGCGGGGATGTCCCGCCGGGTGGTGCCTGCTGGCGGGAGTGCCCCTCGGGTGGCCGGGTGTGATCGTGTCCGGGCTCGGGGGAGCGGGGGTGTTCGGGTTGATGGG